>JAJRWW010000423.1 GCA_024276595.1 Myxococcota bacterium | reverse complement strand
GGGGGCTGGATCGCCACCTGTACCGTTTCCTGCGCACGGCGGACGAGCTGGGAGGGCTGCCCCTGGAGGAGGTCTACCCGGCCCTGGAGAGGTTGCGGGACGCCCTGCGGGAGCGCTCCTCCCACGGGACCCTGGGCGAGAACCCGGTGCCCTTCGGCTTTGACCCTCAGAGCGTGGTGGCCGATGGCCTCAAGTACTTCGGCACCTACCACACCAGGGAGGTGCTGCTCAGGAGGGGAGACAGGATCTTCCCCGGAGACATGAAGCTCCTGCTGTACTACCACAACCGGCTCACCGGCTACGGCCTGGAGACGGCAATCGATGACCGCTTGCGAGGTGTCCAATGACTGCCATCCCTGTGGGAGTCGTGGGCGGCGGCGCCTTTGGCACCACCCTGGCCCACCTGGTGGGGAAAAACGGCCACACCGCCCTCCTGTGGATGAGAGATCGGGAGCGCGCAGAGGCGATCTCCCGCGACAGGCGCAACGAGCGCTACCTGCCAGGCTTTGAGCTCTCTGCCAACATTCAGACCACGACAGATCTGGCCGAGGTGGCCGGCCGGTGCAAGCTGATCCTCATGGCAATCCCCTCCTCCGCCTTCCGCGTGGTGGCGCGTGACCTCGGCGACAGCCTCCGGGGGGACCATGTCCTGGTGAGCGCCACCAAGGGGCTGGAGCGGGGCACCTTCGCACGCATGACCGACGTGCTCCGCCAGGAGACCTGCTGCCTAAAGATCGGCGCCATCTCCGGGCCGAACCTGGCGGTGGAGATCCTCAAGGGGGTCCCCGGAGGGACGGTCATCGCCTCGGGCTTCGAGGAGGTGGTCCGCCTGGTGGAGCGGTCCCTCCACGGCCCCCGCTTCCGCATCTACGCCAGCCACGACCTGCTGGGGGTTGAGCTGTGCGGCGCGGTCAAGAACGTGCTCGCCATCGCCGGCGGCATCGCCCGCGGCATGGGCTTTGGAGACAACACGCTGGCCCTGCTCATCTCCCGCGGGCTGAACGAGATGACCCGCCTGGGCACCCGCCTGGGCGCCTCACCCGAGACCTTCTCCGGGCTGGCCGGCGCTGGCGACCTGGTGGTCACGGCCCTCTCCGAGCTGAGCCGCAACCACCGAGTGGGCCGCGGGCTGGCCTCGGGCAAGGCCCTGGAGCAGATCCTGGCCGATCTGGGCCAGGTCGCCGAGGGAGTTCCCACCGCCCGCGTGGTCAAGGAGTGGGCCGAGTCCCACGGAGTGCGCCTCCCCATCTGCCAGGGGGTCTTCGAGGTGCTCTACGAGGGCGCGCGCCCAGATGACGCCATGGAGAGGATGCTCAGCCTCCCCGCCATGTGGGAGACTCCGGCGACGGACATCTCCTGACCCACCCCATGACCTACCCGATCCTCTACGTCAACGAGCGCGACCTGGCCCCCGACTACGCCGGGCCCGTGTTCGTCTGGGACGTGGACAAGACCTACCTGGACACGGACTTCAAGTCTCTGCTGGGGCTCTTGCGCATCCCGCTGGAGATGGCCATCGACAAGACCATCATCCCGGGGACCGCTGCAACCCTCAGGGAGTGCCGCCGAGGGGCCGGGGAGCGCCCCGAGCACACGCCCATATTCTTCGTCTCCGCCAGCCCGCCTCAGCTCGCGGGGGTGATCAGAAAGAAGATGCTCCTCGACGGCCTGCAGCCCGACGGTTTTCTGTTCAAGGACCAGCTCACCCTTGCCCTGAGGGGGCGCTTTCGGGAGCTGAAGTTCCAGGTGGAGTACAAGCTCACCGCCCACTGGTCCCTCGTTGCCGAGCTCCCCCCCTCGGCCCGGCTGGTGGTGGTGGGCGACGACTGGGAGTCCGATGCCCAGGTCTTTCACATGCTCGACGCCTCCCTCTCGGGGAGGCTCACCGGGCCCAAGCTGGCCTCCGCCCTCGAGGACGCTGGGGTCCGCCACGCCTCCATCTGGCCCATGGTCGAGCTGGCCAAAAAGGCGGTCGGGCGGGCCCAGGTTGCCCTCGCCTGCGTCATCCTCACGCGCGGCAGGGACCCATCCTTCGTGGAGCCCTATCGCCCTCCTGTGCACGCTGCCAGGGAGTCCTTGCAGGCCTCCGCCCTCTTCGCAAACGCTGGCCTCATCTCCGCCGGGGGCGTGGCCCGGGTGGCCTGGCGCCTGCGCGCCGACTGGGGATGGAGCACCGACCAGGTGGACGCCTCCCTGCTGGACGCCTCCGAGCGGGGCCTCGTCTCCAGGGAGCTGCTCACCCAGATCCGGGCAGCGGCCTCCTCCTGATCTCGCCCTGGCCTGCACCCGCGCTCCAGACCTCACCAACGGCAGTGTGCGGCAGCCTACTCTCGGGAGACCTCCAGGCTGTGACCCTCACGCTCCAAGATGGCTCGCAGCTCCCCCTTGTCCACTGCCTTGAGGTAGGCATCCGTGGGCTCCACGAGTCCCTCCCGCACGAGCTCCATGAGAGCATCGGTCAGGGTGCGCATGCCCTGGGAGCGACCCGTCTGCATGAGGGAGAGGATCTGGAATGTCTTTCGCTCACGGATGAGGTTGGCCACCGCCTTGTTGGCCAGGAGGATCTCGTACGCGGCCACCCTGCCACCACCCACGCGCCTGCACAGGTTCTGGGCGATAACCCCCCTTAGGGATGAGGCCAGCATCTGGCGGATCTGCTCCTGCTGGTCCGCGGGGAACTGGTCGATTATCCGGTCAACCGTGCTGGCCGCGGTGGTTGTGTGCAGCGTGCCGAAGACCAGGTGCCCCGTCTCGGCCGTCTCCACGGCCATGGCGATGGTCTCCAGGTCCCTCATCTCGCCCACCAGCACGATGTCTGGATCCTCCCTCAGGGCTGCCCGCAGGGCGTCCTTGAAGGAGTGGGTGTGCTCTCCAACCTCGCGCTGGTTCACCAGGCACCGGCGGTTGGGGTGCACGAACTCGATGGGATCCTCCACGGTGATGATGTGGTCGTCCCTGGTACGGTTGATGTGGTCTATGAGCGTGGCGAGGGTGGTGGACTTGCCCGAACCGGTGGGGCCAGTGACGACCACGAGGCCCTTGCTGAGCTGACAGAGGCGGAGCACCTGAGGGGGCAAACCTAGCTGCTCCGGCGAGAGGATCTCGAAGGGGATCGCCCGGATGACCGAGCCCGGACCCTGTCGATCCCGAAAGACATTCACGCGGTATCTCGAAAGCCCCTCTATCTCGTAGGCAAAGTCCGTGTCGTTGCACTGCTCGAACTCCTGCCGGTTCTTGTCCGGGATGATCTCCTCCAGCTCGCTCATGAGCTTCTCGGGCGCCAGGACACCAAACTGGTCCATGCGCCGCATGGAGCCGTGGACACGCATGTAGGGCTGGCTGCCCGAGCTCAAGTGCAGGTCGGAGGCGCCCAGCTCGGCCATCTCGTGCAGGAGCCCCACCACCAACCCACGGCCAGACATGGACGACCAACCGCTGGATCTGGTCTGCCCTGCGGCGCGCCCCTGCATCGAAGTATCATCCTGCGCGCCGTGCTCGACGTTGGAATCATGCGCTCCGGCGTCGGCTTTCACCAGGGGCTCCGATGGCTGCGAAGGGCGCAGCGGCTCCCCCAGGATCCCCTCGGTGATGACCACCGTGAGCCCGCCCTCCGTCGGGGTGGCCACCAGCGAGTAGGTCACCCCCTCGAAGTCCCGCTCCAGCTCCACGGGGTGGTCCATGTAAAGGGCCGCAGATGCCTCTGGCGGGGCCACCTCGAGCACCAGGCTCATGAGCTCATCGTGGGGCATCTTCTGAGCCGCGTGACGATCTCCGGAGGTGAAGTGCAGAACGATGTTCTCATCGCTGTAGAGGGTCATCCCCAGAGCCCCGAGCTTCCGAATAGTCTTCAGAAAAAGATCAACCCTCGCCACTACTTTCCTCTGTTTCTGACTCCACGCAGAAGTCGTGGTCCCCCACGATGGCAGGGAGGCGCATGGTTGACCGGCGAGTTGGCAGCTCAGTGACCAGCTCCACGTAGCTTTTGTTGATGAGAAATAGCCGCCCATTGTCGTGCAGGCACACGAAGCTCTCCGGCCCATTCAAGTGGTCCATGAGGCGAGCCCGGGGCGTAGGAGCGCTGTAGTACACGTCACCCTCCACACAAGACCCCACGGAGAGCTCCACCCGCACGCGCTGCTTGTAGTCGTAAAGCTCCAAGGGATCCATCTCCAGATCGAATGTCTTGCTCACCTGGGCCCACACCAGCGCGTCCCGGCTGACTATGACGATCCGATCCGCCGCCCTGTCTCTCCCCGGAAGGAAGGGGTTGGGCTGCTCCAAAAGCTCACGCAGGATCCTCCCCGGCCTACGCCGCTGGGGTCTGATCGGCACAAAAAGCTCCAGCCGACACACCCTCTTGCTGCGAAGCAGCAGGCGGACGGTGAGACGCTCCTTGGGCACGAGATACGATGAGTCGGAAGACCCCATGACCCGTGAGCCTACCACGGTTTCTCTCAGATTGGTCCATCGACCCGTTTGCCCCGAGCAACGGAACCAGCTCGGGCCTCAGGAGTCGAAGAGCTTGGCCGCCTTCCTGGCGGAGGTCTCCACCGCCTCGATGAGCGCGATGGGCAAGCCGCGCTCCTCCAGCTTGGTGATGCCGTCAATGGTGCATCCACCAGGGGTCGTCACCTGATCCTTGAGGGCCGCTGGGTGCTCCCCGGTTACCAGCACCATGTGCGCCGCGCCGAGCATCATCTGCGCCGCCATGCGGCGGGAGGCCATGCGCGGGAGCCCCATCTTGACTCCGCCCTCTGCCAGCGCCTCGATGCACTTGAACACAAAGGCTGGACCGCAGCCACCCAGGGCGGTACAGGCATTCATGTGGATCTCGTCCAGGGTCTCCACCTCACCCACGGTCCCGAAGATCTCCCGAGCCAGGTCCATGTGCCTCTCTTCAGCCTGGCGCCCCGCACAGAGCACTGTGATGGAGGCCCCGACGACCGCCGCCAGGTTGGGCGCGGCCCGCACCACCGGCACATCCCTCTCCGTCAGCTCCTCCACGCGAGAGGTGGGGATCCCCGTGGCCACAGAGATGATGAGCTGGGTTGTCTGGAGCGTGGGGCCGATCTGGCGTAGCACCCCGGCCACCTGGCCCGGGTGAACGGCCAGCAGGACCACGTCCGCCCCCTCCACCGCCCCCCGGTTGTCGGTGCCGAGGGTCACCCCCAGCTCCGCCAGGTGGGCCAGGGAGCTCTCCCGCCGCGCGGCGACAAGGAGCTGCTCTGGGGACATTGCACC
Organism: Myxococcota bacterium; assembly: GCA_024276595.1. Lineage (GTDB taxonomy): Bacteria > Myxococcota_A > Polyangia > HGW-17 > JAJRWW01 > JAJRWW01. The sequence goes on along the minus strand of JAJRWW010000423.1, from coordinate 828 downwards.
GGCGCGGAGCAGCCCCCGCACAACGGCCGTGCCCATTGTCCCTGCCCCGCCGATGATCGCCAGCCGTTTGTCTATGCCCATGATCACTGTCTCCAGAGCTCGGCCGCGAGGCCTGTCACATGCTCAACGATCCTGCGCAGGTCTGCCTGACCCGAGGCCACGTGGGCATCGTCGAGCCCGCGGACCAGGCTCAGGTAGGTCACCCCCGGAGCCCTTCGCCGGGCCTCGGCGAAGGCGCCGGCGATCCCGTCTAGCCCCGGCAGCGCTCCCACGCCGGGGGCGCGCTCGAGCCGGCGGCGCACCTCGGGCCAGGCCGCCAGGACCCGTTCGTGCTCCGCAACCCGCTCCCGATGCCACCGCAGGGCGTCCTGCCCAGGTTGCCCGTCCAGGGCATCCCTGTGTCTCTCCAGCGAGGTCGGGAGCCTCGCCACAACCCGGTCCAGGCGCTTGATCCGCTCTGAGATCCCGGCCCGCACCTGACCGCGCGCAGCGCCGTAGAGAAGTCTGTCCACCGGGTCCACGCCCGGGATGCGAACCAGCTCGTACCACCTGTCCAGCGCCCAGAGGTTGCCTACAAGCTCCACTCCAAGCCCGAAGATCCGATCCAGGGGGCCGTACATGAGGGGATCGAAGGCGCGGTCGACTCCCCTGGCCACCTCGCCATGGAGGCGCCCCTCCGGCACATCATGACGCACGGCGCAGCCCGCGGCCAGCACGGCGCCAAAGCCCACCCTCACCGGGCTCACCACCTGGGTTTGCCCGCCCACGAAGATCCGTGGGGATCGCAAGAAGACCCCGCGGGGAACGTCCCCGAACATGGACCCGTGC
>JAJRWW010000422.1 GCA_024276595.1 Myxococcota bacterium | reverse complement strand
GAGCAGTGCGGCAACGGCTACGTGGACTTCTTCATGGGGGAGCAGTGTGACGACGGGGCGAGCAACTCCAACGCGCCCAACGCGTACTGCCGGCCTGACTGCCAGCCGGCACGCTGCGGTGACTTTGTGATCGATGATTTGCTGGGCGAGGTGTGCGACGATGGCAACATGGTGGGTGGCGATGGCTGCTCCGCCGACTGTCTCTCCGATGAGACCTGCGGCAACTGGGTGGTGGACGTGGGCGAGGTGTGCGACGACGGCAACACCCTGGATGGCGACGGCTGCTCGGCGGACTGCAGCTCCATGACCCTGTGCGGGAACGGCATCGTGGAGCCGGGAGAGCTTTGCGACGGGACCGACATGGGAGGAGCCACCTGTGCCTCGGCGGGCTACTACGGCGGCACCCTCGACTGCGCACTTGACTGCACCAGCTACGTCACCGGGGGCTGCTACGGCTACTGCGGCGACGGGATCGTGGATCCACAGGAGCAGTGTGATGGCCTGGACCACCAGGGCGACACCTGCGTGGACTTCGGGGCCGAGGCCGGCGCGCTCCTGTGCAACGACCTCTGCCAGCGCACCTTCGAGGCCTGCTTCATGGAGGGCTGGTCTTCGCAGGACTCCGGCACCTGGCAGACCCTCTACGGCGTCTGGGGGAGCTCCGGCTCCTTTGTGGTGGCGGTGGGTGTTTTCGGCACCATTGAGCGCTACACCGGGGGCAAGTGGCTCCCCATGACCAGCCCCACCACCTCGGACATGCACGGCGTGTGGGGGAGCGGCAGCGACGACATCTTCGCAGTGGGTGCCGCAGGGGAGATCCTCCACTGGGACAGTGCTGGTGCCTGGAGCGCCATGAGCTCCGGCACCACAGAGACGCTGTACGGAGTCTGGGGCTCGGCGGCCAGCAACGTGATCGCCGTCGGGTCGGCCGGGGCCATTCTGCGGTACGATGGCTCCACCTGGTCGGGTGAGGCGTCGGGCACGGCCAGCAACCTGTACGGGGTCTGGACCGACGCCGCCGCCGACGGCTTCGCCGTGGGGGACGGCGGCGTGGTGCTGCGCTACGACGGCGCGAGCTGGAGCCCCATGACCTCATCCACCACCTGGCCCCTCTGGGCGGTGTGGGGGAGCAGCGGCACCGATGTGTTCGCCGTTGGAGATGTCGGCACCATCGTGCACTGGGACGGCGTTGCCTGGAGCGCCATGTCCTCCGGCGTGGGGGAGAACCTCCGGCGGGTCTGGGGCCTGTCGTCGAGCCATGTGTACGCCGCCGGCGAGGGCGGCTCCCTGCTGCACTGGGACGGCACCTCCTGGAGCCTGGTTCATGCCTCACTGGACGGCTACCTGGCTCTGTGGGGCAGCGGGCCCGGAGATGTGTTCGCGGTGGGTAACTCCGGAGCGGTGGCACATTTTTCTGGCAACGCCTGGGAGATGGAGCCCTCCGGCGCGTCGGTGGCCCTCCACGACCTCTGGGCCATGGGGGAGGACGAGATCTTCGCCGTGGGGGATGGGGGGGAGATCCGCAGGAAGGCGGGGGGGGTCTGGAGCTCCATGGCATCCGGGACCACGAGCAACCTGCAGGGCATCTGGGGCGTCGCGGCGGCCGACCTCTTCGCCGTGGGCGACTGGGGCGCCGTGCAGCACTACGACGGAGTCTCGTGGACATCCATGACCTCTGGCACCACCGAGAACCTGCTGGACGTGTGGGGCAGCAGCAACGTCGACGTGTTTGCGGTGGGCGCCGCGGGCACTGTCTTGCACTACGACGGGGCCTCGTGGACCTCCATGGCATCTGCCACATCCTCCGAGCTGCGGGGGGTATGGGGCTCGGCCAACAACGATGTGTACGCGGTGGGAGCTGGCGGGGTAATCGTCCACTTCGACGGCATCTCCTGGGTCGCCATGAGCTCCCCCACCTCCATGAACCTGTGGGCGGTGTGGGGTACCGGCCCCAGGGACGTCTGGGCTGCAGGGGACCAGGGGACGCTGCTCCACTACGACGGCCTGGCCTGGAGCTACACCTTCGTGGACACCTTCCAGGATCTCCGCGGTCTGTGGGCCAGCTCCTGGTACGATGTCTACGCGGTGGGCAGGCTGGGCACGGGCCTGCACTACGACGGCGTCTCCTGGGCTCCGATGGAGCAGGGGGGCTTTGGGGACCTGGAGTCGGTGTGGGGGCTCGCTGGAGCCTCCGTGCTCGCGGTGAGCGTTGCGGGAGATTTGCTGCGCTGGGGTGGACCCCAGCCCCTGCTCCACGGGGGAGAGTGCGAGCGGCCGCTTCCAGCTTACTGCGGGGTCAGCCTGTATGGGAGCAACCTGGATCGCCAGTCGCTCTTTGACGGCTACACGGGCGCCCCCCGCTCCGACACGGGGGCGGAGGTCTTCTACCGGTTCGAGAGCCCCATGTCTGGCATGGTGAACGTGACCCTGGCGCCCATGGATCAGGACCTGGATCTGGTGGTGCTCGGCGAAACCCCGGACGGCGGATGCGACCTGGGCGCCCCTGCCCTTGCCGCCTCCCAGTCCGCTGGCATCGTCTCCGAGGTGCTCTCCTTCCAGGCGCAGGCAGGCCAGGTGTACTACATAGTGGTGGATGGCTTTGCCGGCGCCGCGTCCTCCTTCTCGATCGACCTGGTGTGCCCCTCCCCCTGATCCCGCGCTTCGTCGGCGCATGGGCAGCGGACCCCTCCCGCGTCCATCTCGGCAATGCATCGGTTGCACTGGTCGCAGCCCGAGCGCTCCGTCTCCCCGCGGCGAACCCTGTGAAGGAAGCTCGAGTCGTGGATTAGGGCGCGGCCCATGGCCACGAAGTCGAAGCCCTCGGCCATGGCGCGGTCCATGCTGGCGCGGGAGCAGACCCCTCCGATGAGCACCAGGGGCAAGGCCACCGCCCTGCGGATCTCCCTGGCCTCCCGCAAGAAGAAGAGCTCCGAGAACGGGTAGCGCTGCACGAAGAGCCGGCCGAAGAGGGTGAGCCCGACCTTGCGAAACCACCCCCTCTGCACCCGCACCATCTCCCACGTGGGCACGGCCCCCCGCATCATGTAAAGGGGAGTCTTGCTCACAAATCCTCCGCTTGGGACAAGGGCCGTGGCACCGGCCTCCTCGAGCGCCCTGGCCACCTGGACCGCCTCCAGGAGCTGCAGCCCCCGGCGAAACCCATCGGAGAGGTTCATCTTTACCAGGACCGGGTAGGAGGGGCCAACAGCACCGCGCACCCTCCGCAGCACGGACAGGGGGAAGCGCAGCCGGTTCTCCAGGCTCCCCCCGTGCTCGTCCTTTCGCCGGTTGGTGAAGGGGGAGAGGAACTGGCTCAAGAGGTAGCCGTGGCCGTAGTGCAGCTCCACCGCGTCCACGCCGGCCTCCCGGGCCATGGAGGCTGCCCGGGCGAAGTCCCCTGCGACGCGATCCATGTCGCCGGTAGTCATGGGCCGCGAGTAGCTGAGCCCATAGAGGTTGAAGACCCTGGATGGGGCGATGGGCTCCTGTCCTATGACATCCCTGGATGCGAAGTGGCCGCAGTGGCCGAGCTGGATGGCCACGGTCGCGCCCTCCTGGTGCACGGCGTCGCTCAGGCGACGCAGGCCGGGCAGCAGGTCGGGACCCATGAGCATCTGGTGGCCGTAGGTTCGTCCCTCCAAAGAGACGGAGCAGTAGGCCACGGTGGTCATGGCCACGCCCCCGGCGGCCATGCGGCGGTGGTGCTCGATGAGGGCATCGGAGACCATTCCGTCGGGGCACATGCCCTCGAAGGTGGCGGTCTTGATGACTCTGTTTCGCATGAGGAGGTCCCCGAGGCGGCTCGGGGAGAAGATGTCGCCTGTCACGTCGGCCATGGTTTGCGCCTTTGATAGCTGCCTGGCGGGCCCTCACAGGGGCCATCTGGCCCCTGCCGCCTAGCGTTGCAAAACTCCCAGCAGGCCAAAATGGTCCGAGGGAAAAAGTGACGGCTCATGGCGAGAGACGGGTCGGTCCCCCAGGAGACGGATGGTGTGGGGTCGCCAGGTGGCCGAGCGCCACAGGATGCGATCCTGGCGGCGGTCCAGCCCGGGAGGTCCGTTCCAGATGGGCGGTCTGGTCATCGGGTTGATCTCCCTGTCCCAGGTGTAGCCGGGGGCGTCCTTGCGCAGGGCCGACCACAGGTCACGGAAGCTCTTGTCCAGCTTGTCGGTCTCGGGCTGGTCCTTGTCGCCGAAGCCGAGATCTCCGATGAGCACCGCGTCGGCTGCGTGCTGCATCAACGGGAAGATGACCGCGAGCTGCGAGGCCCGGAGCTGGCCAGCGCCAGGGGGGCTCCCCAGGTGGCAGTTTAGCACCGCCAGGATGGCCCCTTCCACCCGGAGGTCCGCGAGCAGGCCGTTGCTGTCGCTGTCGCCAGGGAGGTCGGCAATGAGCGAGCGGCTGATTGGAAAGCGAGACAGGATGAGGAGACCGCCGTGGGGGCTCCTGGCGCCTGGGCTGAGGGTCCAGTGGTAGCGACGGGCCCAGGGCTGGCTGCGCAGGGCGGCGACTGTCCGGGCGGAGACCTCCTGTAGGGCCACGATGTCGGGGGCGGCCGCACGGAGAATGGCGAGCAGCGCGGGCAGCCGGGTGCCCTCCCGGTGCCCACCTCCCATGACGTTGTAGGTGACAAGGGTGAGCTGCCGCACGGAGCTCGGCGGGGGGATGGGGCGTGCCCGGCTCTTTCGGGCCTCCTCCCGGCGGCAGGCGAGGGGGCTGGAGGCGAGGGGCAGCAGCAGCCACAGCAGCAGCAGCCGCGACAGCAGCAGCCCCAGCGGCAACCCGGTCTGGGCCGGGCCAGGTCTGCTCCTGCGGCACGGCAGCCAGCCAGCGCGCCGAGGGACTGGGTCGAGGGACATGCGCATGGCGGGAGGATACGTTGAGGGCAGGCCGGGGCTCCACAGTTTTTTCCATCTCCGCCGTTTATTGCCCGAACAGGAGCTGGATTCTAAAATAGCCCCAGCGCGCTTCTGCGCGAGAGGAGCCAGATGGCCGGCGAGCTGGCCGAAGACGTCAGGTCCATGGAAGCCATCGCGTACCATCTGTACGTGAGGGGTTTTCTGTCCCTGATGGAGATCAAGGGGTTCATCCGCGACGGGTACATCACCTATCAAAACAAGTACCTGTACGATCCCCTGGAGAAGGAGTGGAACATCCTGTCCCCCACCGCCGGGGCGCGCAAGCACAGGGGCTGGGAGTACGACGACTGGGAGAAGGACTATAGCTCCAAGAACCGGGTGGTGAGTGAGTTCCTGGAGATCTTCGAGGCCCGCACCGGGGAGGATGATCCGGGGGAGGGCTACTCCAGCGGCGGAGCCAAGCCCATTGTGGCCGACGCCGCCTTGCTACAGCGTCGTTTTCGGGGGCGTCTGGAGAGGGCGCGCGGGCGCCTGGACGCCGCCCTGGGCGCCGTCCTGGGGGGCAAGGGGGGCTGGCGCGAGGCGGCGCGGGACTTCATCCACCTCCCAGAGGACGCCATATACGAGCGCGTCGCGGAGCAGGTGGACCGGACCGAGAGCGGCGAGGGGGGATTTCGGCTGCTGTGGGACCTGCTGGAGTACGACGACTACGTGTTCGAGGACCTGGTGGGTCCAGTGATATCTGCCTACAGGAGGGTGCTGCGAGGACAGCTCGTGGAGCAGCTCGGGGACCACAAGTGGATCCTGACCCAGCCGGAGATGCGAGACGTGTACCTGCTGGTGCAGTCCCAGGCTGCGCTGGCGAGGGCTTTTGGCAAGATGATCGCCGGGGACCCGGAGCTGTTCGGGCGCGGGCTGGCCACGGGCTTCCACTCGCTGGCGTTTCGAGTGGGAGCCATCTTCAACGCGTCCCTGAGGTGGCGCCAAAGCCCCCACACCCCCCCGCGGGAGGGGGAGGGGGCGCCCACGTGGATCGACATCTTCGAGCTGGCCACGCCGGCGGCCTTTGCGGTGGCCTTCTTCATGGATGACGAGCCGGTGCGCTCGTACCTGGCGCACGTTTTTCGAGCGACTCACGGCAAGCACCACAGCCTGTCGCAGGTCTTCTT
>JAJRWW010000421.1 GCA_024276595.1 Myxococcota bacterium | reverse complement strand
GGCAATGTGTCCGGGGAGCATTCACAGGCGCTCCATATGCTCGTAGAATGTGCGTCGTGGCCAGAGCGAACCATCCTGCGTCGAGGCATCGCACAAGCGCGGAGACTGCCTGCTACAAGCGCCAGATCGATCATCCCACGGATCCGTCCAGGAACCATCCTATCCACGACGCGGTGGAGGTTATCGAGTACGGGGACGGCCGCTTCATTGTGGCCGTCGCCCTGGACGGCGTTTCGGAGACCAAGAGCCAGAAGAAGCTCGTGCCCATCGGCCGGATGCTGCTCTGGGAGCTCTCCAGGTTCTGCACCGAGCGGTCGCCCACAGACCTCCAGGACATTGTGAGCTGGTTTCGCCAGACGACCCGAGAGCCGGAGTACGCCGGGAAGGGCGCCACCACCATCTCCTTGGTTCGCTATGATCGGCACACGGGCGTGGTGGATGGCATCAACCTCGGTGACAGCGTTCCGCTCATGGTCGTTCAGTCCACCGAGTCGGGCCCAAACGGCAGCAGGGCGCGGTTCAGGGCGGTGGTCCTGGCGCCCCTGCACACGGTGGCCAACGACCCTGGCTCGGTGTACAAGTGCTGGCGCCATTTGGCGCCCTTCGAGCCGGACGGCTTCCGCCTGGCGCTGCCCACCAAGTACGCCACCGTCTGGCTCCTCACCATGAGCGACGGCTTTGGCAAGGTGACCGAGCAGGTGGCCAGGCGCCTGTACGACTCACGGATCCTGGAGCGAGTCCTGGCCAGGCGTTACCCGGACTTCGTGCGGGTGTACCTTCCGGCAGCCCTGGAGAGCCTGGCGCCTGGGGTTCGTCGGCCCAGGCATGGGCGGGTACGCTTCTCTCTCATCAAGGACAACAGGGAGCTCAAGGCGGCCTTCACTCGCTACTACAATGAGCAGGCGGGGGAGGATGAGCGGAAGGCAATGGAGATGGTGGACCTGGACACCACCTTCCTGCAGACTCTCCTGGCGGCCAAAGACACTCCGGACCGGGAGATCCTGGGCAAGACCGTCGAGCAGCACAGGCGGGAGGCGCACCGCACCTTGAAGTGGCTCCTGGCCGCCCCTTCGAACCCGCGAGCGGGTGACCGCGGGTTCGAGTCCTATCTACGCCTTTACTCCAGGTCGGAGCTTTTCGGGGAGGCCATGGTCAGCTTCATGGAGCGTAACGCCAGCTCCGGGGTTCCGCTCTCCACGAGGCTGAAGGCGTTCATGGAGGGGCTGGGCAAGATAGGCGACGACTTCTGCGTGGCGCTCGTTCGTCTCGCCCGGGAAGAGGCCGGCTAGTCGGGAGCCATGGTGGGCGTGAGCCTGGGGGAGGGAGCGGCTCTGGGCGTGCAATCCAGGTGGGGCGAGGCTGGCGAGGCTAGCGGTGCACGAACTCGGCCTTGGAGCGGGGGCCCTTCTCCAGGAAGCTCCGAACGCCGATCTTCATGTCCTCTGTCTTGCAGCACTCGGCGAAGAGGGCAGACTCCAGCTTCAGCCCCTCTGGAAGGGGCAGGGCGCAACCCTCGAGAATGGCTCGACAGAGGATGGCGTCTATTGCCCGGGAGAGGTGCCCCAGGTCCACGTCCTCCAGCTTCTCGGGGACCTTGACGGGGGAGGGGTCCACCCGCTTGCCCCCGAGGTCTCCCGCGGCCGCAGCGCGGGCCATCTCGATGGCCCTCTCGGTCAGCCTGGTGGGCTCCACCTCCTCCAACATGAGCCCGTACTCCACCGCCTTGGGGCCGGAGATGGGCCGCCCCGTGCGGAGCATTTCGGACGCCTTGCGAACCCCGATGAGCCTGGGGAGACGCTGGGTGCCGCCTGCGCCGGGGATGATGCCCAGGTTGACCTCTGGCTGCCCGACCGCCACCTTGAGGCCGGTGCGGCAGATGCGAGCGGTGCAGCACATGCCGATCTCGTTGCCGCCGCCAAAGGCGAGGCCGTTGTAGGCGGCGATGACCGGCTTGCCTAGCTGCTCGATGAAGTTGCCCACGGCCTGGGAGCGCTGGGAGTCTGCCTCCCCCGCCTCCGGGGTGTCCATGTTTGCGATGAAGGTCACGTCGGCGCCAGAGACAAAGGCCTTGGTACCAAACCCTGTCAGCACCGCCGCCTCGATCTTCGGGTCCTCAGCGATGGCCGCGAAGTGCTCCCTGAGCTGGGCGAAGACCTCCGCGTTCAATGCGTTGAGCACCTTGGGGCGCCGGATGGTGACGACGGCCACGTCCCCCACGTCCTTGCGCAACACCAGGTCGATGCGCCAGGGCTCCTGGGCTGCTACCTGATCCCGGATGCACCTGGGCACCGGGAAGTCCGGGTGAGTCGCCGCATAGGCCTCCACCAGGGCCAGCCCCTGGGCCACCCCCAGCTCGTTCATCATGCGGAAGGGGGGGGTGATGTCCAGAGCCAGCTCCAGCTCCATCTCCAGGTCAGCCACGTTCGTGATGCCGCTGTCGATGATCTGTCCCACGAGGCCCAGGTAGGCGCCGCGCATGGCGTCCCGGATCCGGGACTCCTGCTCCTCGCCCAGATGGACCTCCTCCCCGCGGGCGGGCACATCCCAGGGCTCGCCGCTGGCCATGGCGTCCGCCAGGAGCTTGGGAGACCTGTACCACCCGTGGATCCTCTCGTGAGACATGTCCAGGCCGTGGAATGTGATCGGGTTGCCGCCGGTGAGGTTCATGGCGGTGAACGGACCCACGGTCAGGCCCAGCGCCCGCGCCGCGGCTGCGTCCACCTCCTTGGTCGTGCCCATTCCCTCCTCCACGCACAGGGCCGCCGCCTGGAATATCCCCTCGAAGATGGGGTCCACCGCGTAGCCGTAGCGGCTGCCCACGCGGATGGGGACCTTGCCGATGGCCTCGTAGAGGCCCATGAGATCGTCGATCATCTCGGGGTCGGAGTCGGCCCCTGGGATGATCTCCAGCGCCACGTTCCGCTCCGCAGGGAAGAAGTAGTGAATGACCAGGGTGCGCGAGCGGTCATCCAGGGGCTCGAAGATGAGCTCGGGCTCCAGGTGCGAGGAGTTGGAGGCCAGGATGGCGTCCGGGCAGATCCCCCGGACCTGCTTGAAGATGCGTCCCTTGAGGTCCTGGTCCTCGGTGGCCGCCTCGACGATGAAGGACGCACCCCCGAGCTGGTCGTAGTCGCTCGTGAAGGTGGTGTTGGCCTTCATGGCGTCTGCCATCTCTGGCGAAAAGGCGCCTGTCTTCACCCCACGATCAATCTTCTTGTGCAGCTTCCTCTTGCCCCCCTCGAGGGCCTCCTCGGAGATGTCAACCACCACCACCGGCACCGAGTGGCTGTGAAAAACCTTGGTAAAGTGCAGCGCAATGTCGGGGCCGATCTGGCCGGAGCCGATGACGCCAATCTTCTGGATGTCCAGGCCCTTGAACCGAAATGCCATGTGTCTCCTCCGTGTGACGCTCCGGGAGCGAAGTGGCCGCCGGGCGTTGAGATCAAAGCTGGTTTTCCATCAAGCTGGCCCAGATTTAGCGCGATCCCGGGTCCGTTGCAAGGGCGCCCCACCGGGGGCTTGCTTGACCGGGGAGGTGAGCGGCGCTCCGGTCTCGGGTCATGGAGCTGGAGTCAGGCGCAAGCCGTCGAGCTTGAGGCCCGCGGCGGCCTCGGCGCCACGAAGCAGGCGCCTGGGGGGGACGCGCCAGAGGCGCAGTCGGAGCGGGTAGGTGGTCACCCCCTCGGCCGTGGGGACGGCGAAGCGCCTCCCATGGTGAGTGAAGCAGGCTCTCTGCACTGGCCTGGGGAGGGTCATGCGCTGGAGCTCCCGGCCAGTGCTAAGATCCCAGATCCGGACCGTGCGGTCACGGCTGGAGGAGAGCAGGTAGCGCCCGTTCGGGGAGAAGCTGGCGCCGAGGATCTCATCGGTGTGGCCAGCCAGGATCGCGAGCTTTTTCCCTGTGCCCGCAGCGCCGCTGGCACCAAGGTCCCACAGGACCATGGTCTGATCCTCGCGCACCGCCAGGAGCTGCTTGCCTCCAGGGCTCCAGACGAGGCGCTCCAGCCCGACCCTGGAGCCGGTGGAGGCGGGGATGGTGCGGTGGTCTGCCAGGTCCTTTACCCGCAGCAGTCGGATTCGTCCCTTTGAGTCGGAGGTTGCCAGGAGGGCGCCGTCCGGAGAGAAGGCCACTGGGCCGCGGAGCCCTTCCATGCGATCCAGCTCCTTGCGTCTCCTCCAGCTCCAGACCCTGAGGGTGGCCGTGCGGCTGAGCGTGGCGAGCAGATCTCCTTTGGGGCCAAATGCCAGGTCGCCGACCGAGGAGCGGGAGCCGCGCAGGACAATTGGCCTGCTCGCCGTGCGCAGTGGCCATACCCAGACGGCGTTCCTGGCCCCCGGGGCCGCGACGTGCTCACCGTCGGGGGAGATGGCCACCCGCCGAAGATGCGCCGGGAGCAGGTGGCGTCGGGCCAGGTGTCGAGAGGGCTTCTTGCCAGAGCCGAGAGCCCAGAGGTGGAAGTTGTTCCCGCTGTCCTGGGCCACGAGCCGGTTGCTCCTGGCACCACACCAGACCGCCACAAAGGGGTCGCTCCGCTGGGACGGTGGGGGGTGAAGGGAGACCGGGCGCAGATCACCGCGGCCCACACGCCAGATACGCACACGGCGATCCCAGCCTGCAGTGGCCAGCAGCCTTCCGGAGTGGTCGAAGCGCACCGACCAGATCTGGCGAGCGTGGGGCCTCAGGCTGGAGATGGGCCTCCATGTGGACGTTCGCCACACCGCCACGCTCTTGTCCATGCTCCCGGACACGAGCCAGCGTCCGTTGGGAGAGAAGGCAAGGCTGGTCACATCTGCCCTGTGATGCTTCAAGGTGGTCCTCAGTCGGAGCTTGCGCGCAGAGAGGATCCTTATCTGCCTGTCCAGCCCGCCGGACGCCAGGTATCTCCCATCCGGTGAGAAGGCGAGGGCCCAGACTGGCCCCAGGTGACCCGTGTAGCTGGCGAAGGCGCGGTGGTCCCTCAGGCTCCACAGGCGTACCCGGGAGCGGGCTTGGTGCCACGCGGCAGATGCCAAGAGATTCCCGTTTGGGGAGAAGGCCAGATCCCACACTCCGCCCGTCTCCCTGAGGGATGCCTTTCGTGCCAGGGCACGGCCGTCCCGGGCGTCCCATAGACGAATCATGCCATCCATCCCACCACTTGCCAGGGTGTGCCCGTTGGGAGAGAAGCGAACCGTGAGAGCCATGGTCGAGTGGGCGTCCATGGTGGCGACTCTCTTCCTGTCACGAACCGTCCAGACTCGCACCTTGCCCGCGTTGGTTGCGGCTGCCAGGAGCTTGCCGTCCGGGGAGAAGGCCAGGTCGAAGACGGGCATGGCTGGCGCCATCAGGTGGCCCGTCCAGCGAGATGCGGTGACGTCCCAGAGGCGAACCTTTCGGCTGTCGCCGGCCACGGCGAGGAGCCTCCCGTCCGGGGAGAAGGCCGTGGCCCAGACCCTGAATCCAAGTCGTGGCGGGGTGTGCAGGTGGTGGACGATGCCCCGCACCGCCACCTCGTATAGCACCGACTGGGCGGAGGCGATCTCGGGGTCGTGCCGGGGGGGCGAGCCCCTGGCGGCGCCCGAGGACCGGTAGGGGCTCAACGGGTTGCCAGGGTCGTGCAGGAGGGAGGCCGCCGCAAAGATCCTGGCAGCGGGGAGGCGACCGGCCGCGAGCATCCGGGATGCCTCCCCGCGGTAGGCGTCCGCGAGGGTGCGGTGCGTGGCCCGAATCTCCTCTCCCTGGCGCCGGGAGTCGAGTAGCACCCTGAGGCGCGCTCGGTGTGCGCGCTCCAGCCTGTCGACGGTGCGGTCCAGCAGGTCGGCCTGGCGACGGCGGCCCTCCTCGGCCAGGGTGTAGATCCGATATGTGTAGGCCAGGGCTGAAGCGAGCAGCCCGGTGGCCACCAGGAGCCCCGTAACGAGCAGCCGGCCAGTGCTGGGCTTCATGGGGCTCACCTCATGGAGCCTGCTGGAGGAGGAGCTCGGCGATTCGGGCCAGCCCCTCGCGCAGCTCATGGGGCTCGCATTGCAGCCAGCTCACGCGGATGCTCCCCGGGCTCTCCCAGAGGCTCCCGGGCACGACCAGCACATCGTGCTCCTGGTGGAGCTTCTCGGCGAGGGCCATGTCGTCTGTCCCAGGTGGGAGGGCGACGCAACCGAAGCCCGAAAAGTCCGGGCGAGACCAGGAGAGCCCCGGGGGCCTTCGGACCCAGCCGTCCACCACGTCCGCTCCCTCCCGGGCTGCTGCGCGCGCGCGCTCGGTCAGCTCGTCCGCTCGCTGGAGCACAGCACGGCCCACGGCCGCGCTGGGAGCGGAGGCCATGCCAAAGTTCATGTGTGCTCGGCGCAGGCGGGCAATCACGGAGGGATCCCCGGTGAGCCAGCCCAGGCGCGCCCAGTAGCCGCCAAGCAGCTTCGAAAGGCTGCTTGCGACCACGATGTTGGGTGCTGCACCGCGGTAGGATGGGGTCCGGGCCCAGCCGTGGTAGACCTCGTTGACAAGCAGGATGGCGCCGACCTCGGCAGCGTGCTCGGCCAGAGCCAGGACGTCCTCCCGCGGCGAGAGCACGCCGCTGGGGTTGTGAGGCTCGGTTAGCATCACAAGGGAGGTGCGGTCCGCAAGGAGGCTCCTGGCCTCACCAACGTCGAAACGCCACCCGCGGCCAGGGTCCCGGCGGAGCCGGCGCACAGAGCTGAGCCGCTCTGCCTGGCGGAGCATGGGCTCGTAGATGGGGGACTCCACGAGGATCTCCTCTCCCGGCTGGGAGAGGGTCAAGAGAGCCAGCAGGGTGCCTCCAGTGGCACCGGGTGTAAACAGCACCTCCTCAGGAGGGCAGGACAGGCGCCTGGCGAGGGCCGCCTCAAAGGCGAGCGCTGCGAGCCACGGGTTGCCGTCAGGGACATCCAGATCCTCCGGCTCTAGGGGGGGGACGCCGCTGGCGTGCAGGTTTGTCGGGGAGCCATCTCCGCGAACGCGGGGAACATACCAGGAGAGATAGCGGGTGGTGTCAAAGGGCACTGGTGCCTCCGAAGATCCTGTTGGAGCCGAGGGGTGCGGGGCTGGGGTCATTCTCTCTCAGGGCAGTGGGCATGGTGCCTGGGCTCCACAGCCCAACAGCCGGGCCAGGTACAGCGTCCAGACCCGCCCCAGGTTGCGCTTCTTCTGGAAGTCCCCATCGAACCAGCCTGGCTGAAAGACCATGGTGTAGGGGTGAGGCACCAGCGGATCGGCGGAGACCAGGTGGCTGCTGGTGGTCACTGCAGTGCCCAGAAATCCATAGCTCTCGTTGCCGCGAACGATGAGCATGGGGATGTACACCTCCTCCGAGCTCACATCCACGGCCTGGAGCTCGGCCACCGAGATGTCTGACACCTGGAAGTAGCTGGCTCGCTGGGAGGCCAGGACGACGTAGATGGCTCCTGCCTCGGGGCGGGGGCTCTGGCCCGCTGGGGCAGGCCCGTCTTGATAGGGGGCAGAGATGATGAGATCCACCTGGAGATCCCCGTTGGTGTCCCCGACGGCAAGGGATGCGCCAAAGCCCGCTCCGGATGGGCCCGAGAGAACGGTTGCCCGGTCCATCAAGGTGGGGGCGGTGATCTCCCCGGCTCGCATGGCTCTGAGGTCGGCGCCGGCGAAGATGGCCACCGCACCCGGCTCGCCCAGGGCCCGGTCCGGGCGCCCCAGGCTGGCCACCAGCTCGTTGGCGCCGTCGCCATCCAGGTCTACGGTGGCGATCACGCCTCCGAGGCCGCCGAGGCGATCCGAGGGAGAGGGGGCGGCCACGAGCAGGCCGTCGGCGGAGCTCATCTGCTGGATGTTGAGCTGGCCGTCTGCTCGGTCAAAGAAGCCCTCGCCGCCGAAGATCACTGCCACCGCTCCATGGGCAGGCTCTTGCGTCCCGGCTGGCGGCGCGGATCCCACCACCAGGTCCGTGTAGCCGTCTCCGTCCAGGTCGCCCACCCCAAGGGCGTACCCCAGCCAGAGGCCGGGGGTGTCGCTGGTGATGGTGAGCCCGGCCGAGCTGCTGATGGAGCCGGGGGCGTCGCCAGCGGGCCAGGGGGTGCCGCCCGGCACCACATAGACGGATGAGCGCACGCCGTCTCCATCCTCCACAGGGGCGCTGGCGACCAGGTCCTCGAAGCCGTCCCCATCGAAGTCTCCGGCAGACACGGCCGCGCCCAGGCGCAAGAGCTGGCCCTGCTCGCCTGGGAGGGGAGGGGCGAAGGCGACGTAGCGTTGCCGGTCCACCGGCTTGTCTATCTCGATGGCGCTGCCCTTGGTCCCGATGGGAAGTGCAGGGGAGCCCCCGAAGATCACGTACACCGCTCCCTCGCCAAGCTCGGCGGCGGGCGCACCGATGACCAGGTCCCTGGCGGCGTCGCCGTCGAACTGTCCCGCCGCAAGGGAGGCCCCTAGCCAGGAGCTCTTCTTGCCGGGGCTCTGGGCGCCCAGGATGGTCAGCATGTCGTTTTCGAGGTCGTTTACGACGGTGTCTCTCACACGGCTGTCCTTGATGGTCACCCGGCCACAGGTGTCGTCTGTGGCCGACTCGCAGCGAGACCCGGGCCAGCCAACGGCTATCTCCTCGAAGCCGTCGCCATCCAGGTCGGCCACGAGCATGGCGCGCGCTCTGTCCATCTGGGTGGTGCTGGAGTCCTCGGTGGTCAGGGAGTGCAGCCCGAGGGCGAGGGTGTCATCGGCCACCGCTCCCACCATGCCCTCCTTGAGGGCGATCTCGGACCTGGGCGGGATGTTGGTCGCCAGCTCCCAGGTGTCGCTCAGCAGCTCCGGAGGGGAGAAGGACTCGCCGCTCGCCCGGGACCCGGTGCCGCCAAAGACGTATACGCTGGCGCCAAGCTGGAACATCACGTGACCCCGGCGGCCGTGCGGAGTGTCGGGGGCGCCCAGGTTGCTACAGCTCGGAGTGGACGACGTGGCGGAGCATGTCTCCGTGGAGCGAAGGAGAAAGCCCTGGGAGCTCGAGGGGTCGGAGCGGTCGAAGCCTCCGAAGACCACCAGGCGGTCGAGAGAGTCGGACCAGAGCGCCGCGTGGTCGGTGCGCTGCGTCAAGCCGGTGCCGCTGTACGGGACAATCTGCCCGGCATTCGAGCCCAGCAGCACCATGTCCTCTGCCAGGAGAGCGCCCGTGGAGGCGCTCTGTCCTCCCAGCACGACCAGGGCCCCCATGTCGGGCACGTATGTCATGGTGTGGTTGTAGCGCGAGTCGTCCACAACTTCGTAGACGAGCCTCCAGCCCTCATCGGGTGTGTAAGACCATGCCGTGCGCAGGCCGTCATCCGAGGAGCTGGTGTGCCCACCATAGAGCAGCACAGCCTGTCGGTCTGGGTCGAAGGCCATGGCGTGTCCGAAGAGCGCAGGGATGCTGGGGTTGGAAGTGGCGTCCGGGTCTAGCTCCCATCCGCCGCCTGGCTC
>JAJRWW010000420.1 GCA_024276595.1 Myxococcota bacterium | reverse complement strand
CAGTCGCAATAGAAGCGCTGGCTCCACCAGCCTGCGGCGTCCCCTCCCCATGGAGCGCGTCCTCCCAGCGCCGGCGCCAGAGCCACCGGGGCCACCTCGCCCGCCTCGCCCACCGGGCCCACCTCGCCCACCAGGCCCGCCTCGCCCACCGGGCCCGCCTCGCCCACCGGGCCCGCCTCGCCCACCTCGCCCGCCTCGCCCACCTCGCCCACCTCGCCCACCTCGCCCACCCCGCCCACCTCGTGAACCTCCTTCGACTCCTGCTGGCATCTGTCGCTCCTTCTCACCACAGACGATACAGCTACATGATGACCATCTAGTGACGTTCTGTCAATAGATGTTTCGCCAATATTCTCTGGAGCGCCCTTGTCCTCCCAGCCCCCTGGGCGATACTATCTCTGCCACGAAAGCGGAGGACGACATGACCGAGCAATCCGTGGGCGCCCAGACCTTCCTGCACCATCGCGCAACCCCTCTGCCGGGCAGCGACGCGCCCATTGCCCTGGCCGGAAAGCTCGGCGCGACCGGGCTGGCGGCCCTGCTGCTCCTGCTGCCAGGAGCCTGCTCCGACCGGGCTGGCCAGGGCAACGACAACAACGGCAACAGCTCCACCTGCGAGCCTGGCACAGAGATCCCGGACAACGGAGTGGACGAGGACTGTGACGGATGGCTGGACACGAGCCGAGGCTTCCAGATCCGTGCAAGCCACCCTCGCGTGCTCATCCACCCGGAAGGGCTGGACCTGGCCCTCGACCGGATGTGGGGGCCCAACGCGCGCGACCCCTACCGGCGCTGGTTCGCTCTGCTACAGGAGAGTGAGGACAACGGCTCCCCCGTGGACCTGGTGAGCCTGGCTCTCCTCTTCAGGGCCACCGGCGACTCGGCCTACCGCGACAGCTACCTGGATCGACTCCCGCAGGACGGAGATCCCAGCCTGGACGAGCTGCTGAGCCTGGACCTGATGTGGGACGATGTGCCGGACGCGGCGAAGGAGGCGGTCATGGACCGCGTGGCAGCCAATCCAGACGTCTGGTACTGGAACTCCATCAACCAGTCCCAGGAGGAGGACGTTAGCTGGGGATACCACGCCGCCCACGGAGTCACCCGGGCGCTGGCCTATGCGGGGATATTAGCCCTCACCGACCCCGAGCTCAGCAAGGATCCGCAGGCCCATCCATTCGACACCCTCAACTACATCCATCTGGTGCAGGAGGAGCTCTCGGACACGGGCTTCTTTCGACAGATGGAGAACCGGATCGCTGGCGATCCCACGCACAACGACGCCCTGCCCGGAGACTTTGGCGGAATGTACGACAACATCGGCTACGACTCCGCCGAGGAGTCCTACAGCGTCAACGTGCTCGCGGAGATGTTCTTTCTCACTGGCGAGGACCGCTTCACCGGCTTTCTACACGACCAGTACCGAGCCCGCTTCTACCAGAACATGCAGTACCCCCACCTGTTTGGCAGCTATGACTCGGACCAGTGGTGCCGCAGGGCGGGCACCGAGTCCCACATCATCGCGAGGATCTGGAACACCCAGACGGACTGGATCAGCCAGCCAAGGGCCACCGCTGTGTCCCTCACGGCGTGGCTCTTTTCGGACGAGCGAATGCAGTACTACGCCGAAAACGGCGTGTGGCGCGAGCTGTGCGGGGAGCCCTATGGGGGAATGTACTGGGAGCTGCTGTTTTTCCGCGATGACCTCACCCCAAGACCCCCTTCGGACAACCCCACCGCCATGTACTTCTCCGGACCGGGCCTGGTGTCCATGCGCGAGGACTGGTCAAAGGACGCCGCCTTCGGGGTGCTCATTGCCGGGGAGGGGATAAGCCGACGCTACGAGGACGCCAACTCATTTCTGATCCACCGCAAGGTGGACGTGTTTCCCCACGGCGGCGCCAGGATCCGCAACAACCCAGACAACAGCAAGCACCACTGGTACCACATCCGCTCCGCAGCAAAGAACACCCTCAAGATCTTCGATCCCGACGAGAGCCTGGATCTCGACAGCTCCAGCAACCGCGGCCCGCTCCACTCAGGCCCCCCCTTGGTGCCTTCAGACAACCTGGGTGGGCAGATGTTCGAAACAGCAACCTCGGAGAACGACCTGGACTTCACTGTCTGTAACGGAGGTGCCACCCCCAGCCGCACCTACAACCCGGACGATCCTCTGGGCCTTTACGAGGTGGCAAACGTGGTCAAGTACGAGCATGTTCCAGGGGAGTACACCTATGCCGTGGGGGACGGCACTGCCTCCTACACCCGCAAGATCGACTTCTTCGAGCGAGAGTTCCTGTTTCTGCGGCCGAGGACCTTCGTCATCTTTGATCGGGTCCAGTCCACGAACCCCAACTTCAAGAAGGTGTGGGTGGTGCACACGGTGGATGAGCCCCAGGTCGCGGCCTCCCCGGACCTACAGGCACAGGGTATGCGCGCCTATGTGGACGCCTTCGAGATCACCATCAACAACCCTGCCAACGTCACCTTCCTGGACACTCTACTGCCCGAGAGCAACCGCGTGGT
>JAJRWW010000419.1 GCA_024276595.1 Myxococcota bacterium | reverse complement strand
TCATGTCACTCTCCCTGCAAAGGCCCACTTTACCGGACGCGCCGCAGTATAGCGCCCGAGCGCAAGGATTTGCCAGTGGTTTCGAGAAGGGGCTTTTTCTTGCCACCAGGCGATCCGGCTCAGACGCCTTCCAACCCGCGCCCTCGTAACAGCTTCCGCATGCGCGCGAGCCCCCGGTCCACGGCAAAGCTGCGCGTGGGGTCCACCCGACGCGCAGCCTCGAAGCAGTCTCTGGCCTCGTCCAGGCGGCCCAGCTCCAGGAGCGTGACGGCGAGATCGTGACGGGAGTCGAAGTAGCCCGGCTCCAGCTCGATGGACCTCTTCAGGGCGGCGATCCCCTCCTCTGGCTGGCCCAGCTTCACCAGGCAAAGACCGAGCCCCTTGTGGGCGTAGTGGTTGGTGGGCGCAAGCTCGATGGAGCGCTCGCAGCAGCTTCGAGCCCGCTCGAAGCTGCCGGCGCCATAGTAGAGAAAGCCGAGCATGTCCAGGGTCTGCACGTCCTCGGGGTCTCTTTGAAGCGCCTTCTCAAAGATCGCCAGCGCGTCCCCATGCCGCCCAGATGTCACGAGGGACCTGCCGATGCGCTTCAGGTTGTCGGTCTCCATCATTTGGGCATGGCTCCTCTCCCCGCCGTCTCCCGACGGGGATGCGACCTGGCGGGGGCTACTGCACCGCCACCACCACGAAGCCGAAGACGTCGCCCCCAGTTGGAACGTCCTCGATGCGAATCGACACGGGGGCCACGTCCACGGACCAGATGTCCTCTGTGAAAAACAGCTCCATGTTGTCGTTTGCCACGAGGTCTCCCTGCGCGAAGATCCGCTGTCCGCTGGGGGCGAAGGCGAGATCCAGCACATCCTGCCCGGCATTGTTGGGCACCCCCAGCAGGCGCACTCCGCCATTGCCCGTGGCCGGTAGCACGAAGAGCCCGTAGGCGTCGTCCATGTCGCTGGCGTCGGTGGGCCAGTCGGCTGTCACCGCGAGGTACTCCTCCTCAGGACCCCAGACTATGGGCGTTCCAGGCTCCGGGCCCAAGAGGCTCCCGGGGCCGGGGGGCGCTGCTGTGACGTTGGACACCCGATCCGGGTCCGCCGCCGAGACGTCCAGCACGTAGACCTGGAAGAGGCCGGCCGCAGGAGCGTCGATGCTCACGGCCAACATGGTTCCGGTGCCGCTCAGGCCGAAGCTGCCCACCGAGGCCTCCCCACCGCCATTCACGAGGGTGGTGCCTGGCACCTGCTCCCTGCCCGAGCCGTCCAGGTTGGCCCGGTAGATCCGATAGGTGCCCGCCACCTCGAAGTCGCTCCTGAAGTAGACCCGCCCGACGTTGTCAAAGCCCAGCAGCGGCACGAGGCTCGGGGTGGTGGCCTCGGCGGTGGAGAGGATGTCCTGGGCGAGCGGCGACGCGGCGGTGACCTCCACGCCCCAAAGGCCCACCTGGCCGTCGGCCTCCACGTCGCCCAAAAAGGCCACGTGCCTGGTGGCGCCCTGGGTTTGAGCCCAGCGGTAGAAGGTGACATCGCACGAGGGGCACCCCGGCGAGGGGCTGACCCGCCTGGGGGTGCCGCCTGTGGCGTCGACCACGTACAGCCCAAAGGCCCCGCCGCCCTGGTTCCACAGGAAGGCCAGGAGATCTCCCTCCGGAGAGAACGAGGGCTGGATGATGGACTCTCCCGTGGCGCCAGCGGCCACCATGAGGGGAGCCGATGTGGCGTCCAATGTGTAGAGGGCCAGCACTGGCAGACCGCTGGCGTCCGTGGCCGCCACCGCCACCTGTGCTCCGCCTGGGGAGACCGCCACTCCCCCGAGGGGGGCCGATGTGTCCATGCCAGCCAGGGTCAGCTTGGACCTGTCGCCCCCTGGGAAGAACTGGCTGGCCACCTCGAACAGGCCATCGGTGTCGAAGTCTCCCCAGTAGACCACCCGGTAGCAGCCCCGGTAGACGGTGGGATCGTTGTCGTTGCAGTCCGGGCCGTCAGAGCAGTTCACCCCGTGGTGGTCGCCGTCGTTGTCCACGCAGGCGTTGCAGCCCTCCCAGATGGTGTCGTCGGCGTCATCACAGTCGCGCCCCCTGTCGCACCCCATGCCGCGGCCGTCCCCGTCGGCGTCCGTGCAGCCGTTGCAGCCCCCGACGGTCCAGTTGTCGGGGTCGTCGTCGCACCGGTCATCTCCCAGGGGGCACACCTGCTCGTCGTAGCCTTCTCGGGTGTCCCCGTCCAGGTCCTCGCAGGGGGCGATCATGCAGCCCCCGGCGCCGTCGGACACGTAGCCGCCATAGAGGTCGCAGGTGGAGCAGTGGATCCCTGCAAAGCCCTGGTCACAGTCGCAGATTCCCTCCACGCAGTCCCCGTGGTTGGCGCAGTCGACCCTGTCGG
Organism: Myxococcota bacterium; assembly: GCA_024276595.1. Classification (GTDB taxonomy): domain Bacteria; phylum Myxococcota_A; class Polyangia; order HGW-17; family JAJRWW01; genus JAJRWW01. The sequence goes on along the minus strand of JAJRWW010000419.1, from coordinate 4,125 downwards.
CGCAGTCGTAGGAGGTGCTGTCCCCGCAGGCCCCCAGCACAAGGACACACGCGGCTCCCAAAAGCAGTTGGATCCGTCTCATTGGTATCTCCATTTGTATCGACACGCCCATTGTGCTCGCTGGCCGCAGTCGTCTCCAGCATGCAGTACCAATGTAGGTCTTACTCCCACAGGTCGCAAGAAAAAGCACGGTGGAGCCAGGATCGGCAGAAGAGAGCAAGGTCTCGGGGAGGCAACGGGCCTACCTGGCGGCTCGCAATGGCGCGGCCTGGACGAAAAACCAAGCAGTCCACATGGATTCGAAGTCACGGAGCTGCGCTTGCTGCCTCGGTGCAGCGGTTCTTGCTACCGCTTGGCCACGGGAACAAACTTCTTCCCGAATCCGCCCGTGTAGTTGGACGTGGGTCGGATGAGCCGATTGTCGGTAAACTGCTCTAGCACGTGGCCGATCCAGCCAGCCGTGCGGGCGATGGCGAAGGTGCAGGTGAAGTACTCCTTGGGGATGCCCAGGGCCTCCTGCACTGTCGCAGAGTAGAAGTCCACGTTGGGAAAGATGCCCTTCTTCTCCAGCACGTGCCGCTCGATCTGACTTGATATCTCGAGCAGCGCCTTTGTCCTGGCGCGCTTGCTGAGCTTTTGGGAGAAACGCCGCAGGTGACGGCTTCTGGGATCCTCGGTCTTGTACACCCGGTGACCAAAGCCCATGATGCGCTGGCCGCTGGAGAGCATCCCGTCGACATAGGCCTTTACCCTTTTGGCGTCGCCGATGTCTTCGAGCATCTCCATGACTCTGGTGTTGGCCCCGCCGTGCAGGGGGCCCTTCAGGCTGGCCAGAGCCGCGGCGATGGCCGAGTGCATACCCGCGAGGGTGGACACCGTTGCGCGAGCGGCAAAGGTGGAGGCGGCCAGCCCGTGATCCGCATGCAGCACCAGCAGGGTGTCGAAGACGGCCTGGTCCTGCTTCGACGGCACCTTTCCATGGAACATGTACAAGAAGTTGGCCGCGAAGCCCAGGGACTTGTCCGCCGTGATGATGGGCTCGCCCTGTCGCAGGCGGTAGATGGCGGCCACTATCGTGGCCACCTGGGCCAGTATTCGCCGAGCCTTGCGCTCGTTGGCGGGCAGACTGTTTCGCCCGCCGTCCGGATCCCAAAGACCCAGAGCAGAAACCGCGGTGCGCAGCAGCACCATGGGGTTGGCTCCCGGGGGGGCCATTCGCAGCAGGTCCAGCACCTGGGCGGGCAGCCGCATCTCGGCCACGAGCTGTGGTCGCCAGTCGTCGAGGGTGTCGAGGTCGGGCAATCCGCCGCCCCACAGCAGGTGCACGATCTCCTCGAAGCACACACGTCCGGCCAGCTCGTCGATGTCGTAGCCGCAGTAGTAGAGCTTGCCGTTCTGACCGTCCACGTAGCACAGGCGGGTGTCCGCGGCCACGATCCCTTCCAGTCCTCGAACAGGTGGTTTGCGCTTTTTTTCCATCGTCTTGCTTCTCCGTTCCATGGCTCCTAGCGCGTCATGTGGGTGCGCTGGGTTTGCGAAGCCCTGTGAGCGTTGGGCATCGGGGGCGCTGGTGGATCTCGTAGATGCTCAGCTCACCACCAGGGATTCACTGGTGTGGTGGCGCAGGCTCTCCTCCACCAGGTCTATGCCTAGACCCGGCGTGTCCGGCACCCGGGCCACAGCGGCCGTGATGAGGTCGCCAAAGTTGGTGACATCCTCGGAGAGGCGGCGGGTGGACATGAAGCACTGGCCCGAGTCAAGGAGGTTCGGGGTGGCCGCACCCAGGTGCAGAGCGGCTGCCTGGGAGACGCCGCACTCGATCATGGAGTTCATCAGGCAGCGGATGCCAAAGGCGTTGGCCACGGTGGCCACCTGGCGGGCACGGGTGATGCCGCCATTTTTGGATATCTTCAGGGAGAAGATGTCCACCGCGTGGCTGGAGGCCAGCTTGGCTGCGTCCTGCAGGGTCTGAGCTCCCTCGTCGGCGGAGATGGGATGGGTGGCCCTGGCGCGCAGGGGAGCCATGGCCCAGGAGGCGGAGCGGGGGAGAGGCTGCTCCACGAAGTCGATGGGGATGCCAGCGGTGCCGTCCATGAAGGCGATCGCCTGGGCCAAGTCCCAGCCCTGGTTGGCGTCCACGTTGTAGCGGATCTCCTCGCCAAAGGTGCCAGAGATGGCCTCGCAGCGGGCGACCTCTTTTTCGATGGGTTGGGCGCCCATCTTGATCATGAAGGTGCGGTAGCCTTCGCCCATCTTCTCCTGGATGCGCTCGGCGTCCTCGGCTGGGGTGCCAGATCCAAGGGGCCAGAGCAGCGGGATCCTGTCTCGGAGAGCCCCTCCCAGCAGCCGGTGTACCGGGGCTCCAAGAGACTTGCCGAGCAGATCCCACAGGGCCACGTCCAGGCTGCCCTTTGCCAGCAGGTTGCCAGCCAGGGCGGCGTCGAAGCGCTGGTTGACGCCGAGGATGTCACGAGGATCGCTTCCCAGCAGCAGCGGTCCCAGGTGGTGCTCCAGGGCGGCGAAGACCCCGCCCCATGTCTCCTCGGTGAAGGGCGGCATGGGGTTGGCCTCTCCTATGCCCACCAGCCCATCGTCGGTCATCACCCGGGTGATCACCGCCTGGGCGTGGGTAACGGTGCCGTACCTTCTCGACAGCTTGTAGGGCGCCACCAGAGGCAGGGTGACGTGGTGCGCCTCGATGCGTGTGACCTTCATGACTCGGGACCCTTTCAAGGCACCAACATGGCCCAAAGAGCTTGCAGCAAGGGCAGGGCAGGGTCAATGGTCTGGACCCAAATGCCCACATTGCAAGGCTCGCGGGGAGGCACAAAACCGGTCGGATTTATAGGTGCACTAGGTGCACTTTGTAGGTGCACAATGCGCAACAATAAAGTATGAAAGGACACTATTTCTGTGTATGCTGTTTTGCAGGGAAAGGTCGTTTCGGGCCAGCAATCATCAGGAGCTGTATCCATGTCTCTATCAGGAGATGAGAGGCGATTCTCTGCGCGACAACGGCTGTCATCCCCGAGCGAGCAGGTCGTAGGTCTCAAGGACTCTGGCCGTACGCGTGTGGACGATTGGCCCCAGGATCTCACGGCCTGTCTCCGAAATCACCTGTCGCATGGCATCAGTGAAGGCATTTTGGGGAGCTGCGCGGACCAGGGGGGCTTCTCACCGGTGGACTGGAGCATCTCCAGCCGGCGAAAGCTCCTGTTGGCCTACCTGTGCAGGCGCGCCTCCATGTTCTTGTCAGAAGGCGAGGTGCAAGACCTCCGGGAGGCTCTTGCCCTCGCATCCTACTCGGCCTGGCGGCGCAAGGGAACGGCCTCCAGGGAAGCTGTGTCGCCAGGTGGGTCACTGAGCTCAGGTGGGCGCAGTCCCCCCAAGGTGTCACGCCAGAGCATGTCTGAGGGGACGGCAGATGTTCCAGGCACCGCGAGATCCGAGGAGATGGTCTTGGAGGTGCGGAGCGACTACGATGTCCTGGATGCGCGCACGAGGGCCCTGGTGCTGGCAAAGGACCACGGCGCCTCTCTTTTCTTTCGCACGCGCATTGCCACCCTGGTGAGCGAGCTGGCGCGCAGGCTGAGCCAGCAGGCATCGGGGGGCACCATCGAGCTGCGTCTCAATCACCACGGGCTGGTGGTGGTGAGCCGGGACGAAGGTCCTCCAATCGACGGGCTCTCGGAGATCCTCGCCCACCCCGAACGACACCGAGACGGTCCCGGCGCGGCCATCGCCGCATGCAAGGCCCTTGCCCGAGACATCCACGTCTGGTCGGAAGCAGAAGGGGGAACAACAATCACAGTGAAGCTGGCCTTGCAGTGAGGGAGCTGTGATCAGGGCGATCGAGCTCTAGCTCTAGCGCCGGGGCAGGACAGCGGGCACGAAGGGGACGCGGGCGGTGAGCGGGGCGGGGCGGGGCGGGGTGCGGAGGAGCAGCAGGGCGCGCAGGCCCAGATGATGCCTGGCGAAGGGGACAGGCCAGCCGAGAAAGCGCTGCCCTGGGCCAAGAGGCGTTGTGCATGTCGTCGCGCCCCTCCTGGACGACCAACATCCGAGGATTAGGGCCAAAATGGGCGGGACGGGTTGTGTCCGTTTGCGAGATGGGCAAGTTGTCCT
>JAJRWW010000418.1 GCA_024276595.1 Myxococcota bacterium | reverse complement strand
GAGCGATGGGCGGGGCGGACGAAAGGGATGCGCACGCGCCCGAGAGGAGAACTGGATGACGCCGCTCACCCCCAACGCACCGATCCCCGCGCGCCTCGCCGTGCTGGCGCTCCTGCTCACCGCGACATCTGGAGGTTGTGGCGACACCCCGGTGAATCCCGCTGACGCCGCCACCACGGACGCGGGCGCCGCCCCGGACGCGGGCGCCACCCCCGACGCGGGCGCCGCCCCCGACGCGGGCGCCGCCCCCGACGCCCAGCCGACCCCCAACGGCTGCCCCCCGATCACCGCGGCGTTCGACCAGGGCATGACCGGTTCGGTGGGCACGCCCACCTGGGCCCCGCGGCTCGGCGGGGAGGCGGTGGGCGCCTCCGTGCTGGCCTACTGGAAGTACGGCAAGCCCTCGGTGCTCACCGTCACCTTCGACGACAGCACCCAGGGTCAGGCGCGCTACGCTCTGCCCGCCCTGTTCGCCCGCGGCCTAGTGGGCACCTTCTTCGTGAACCCGGGCGCCGCCCGGTTTGCGGCGGAGCGATCCACGTGGGACGCGGCCTTCACCGCCCACGGCCAGGAGATCGCCAACCACACCTTCCAGCACGAGGGGGGCATGACCGAGGCGGAGGCCGACGCAGCCGTGACTCTGGCCAGCGACTACATCAAGGAGCACGTCTACGGCATGGATCCCGCCAGCCACAAGATCCTCGCCTTCAATCGGGCGGGGGGTTCCAACTGGTTCCTGGACCCCGGCAGCGAGGCGTGGAACATGTTCGTGCGGGCGCACTACCTGTTCGAGCGGAAGTACAGCAGCGGGATCCCGGCCGGGGCCACCCGAGACGACATGGTGGACTTCGTCTCCACCGCCTTCGGTCCCGGCGGGAACTTCGAGACCACCGGCGGCAGCATCCACTTCCACGGGGTTTGCGACGAGGTCGCCTACCCAGGCTGCGACAACGAGTCGGTGGAGTTCCCCACGGACAACGCCGCGGTACAGAAGGGCGAGCTGGAGCGCTTCTTCGACTGGCTCGTCGACCCCGTCGGCTTCCCGGCGAGCAATCTTTGGATCGCGGGCTACTCCGAGTACCGCAAGTACATGGTGGTGCGCTCGGGCACCACGGTGAGCTTGGAGGGCCTTACCGGCACTGGGGATGCGGTCGTGATCCGCGTGCGGCTCGCCTTCTCCATGCCGTCACCGCTGGACGTGGAGCCCGTGCAGTACACCAGCACCTACGGGCAGACCTGGGGAGACCAGAACGAGATGGGCGACCCCGCTCTGTATTGCTGCGATCCCCTCACCGTGTTCACCCGGGTGCCCGATACCTGGCCTGCGGCGCTGGTCATCCTGGAGACGGGCGAGGGGCACGGGTACCGCGTGCACCAGGGCGAGGTCCGCTACGAGGCATTCACCGATGGCGTGGTGGAGATCCGGCGCGCCGAGGAGGGCGAGGTGGACATCCCCTACGTGGGGCTCCCCTGAACCCGCGCCCCGGACCCTGGGAGGGCGCCTCGGGGAGCGTCTGTGCCCAAATGGAACTTTCGCATATGTGTTGTTTGATCGGGGCTGTCTGCGATAAGCTGGCAGGGTGAGCAGTGGAGATCGACTTGACCATCGGAGCTGACTATGAAGAGAGTACCGACATTATGGAGGAGCGCTGGAAAGAGCCTGGGTGCCGCCGCGGCCGTGGTGGTCACCCTGGTTGCGTGGGCTCCGCCCCCGGCCATGGCTCAAAACTGCAGCTCCATGAACCCCACGGACTGGCCGCTCCCGGCCAAGCCCTACTTCATGATCGCCTTCGACACATCCGGGTCCATGAGCGCGGACGTCGGGTCCCCGAGCTCCTGCGGCTACGGCAACCAGCGCCGGGATCACGGCCGCTGCGCCATTTACAACATCGTCACCGCTTACGGCGGCCTGGTGAGCTTCGGGCTCTCGCACTTTGCCACCTACCTGCGCTTTTGCAACGCGGGCGCCTGCTACTCCGGCTGTGACGCCCAGCAGTTCGCCAACGACGACGGGCCCAACTGGGGCTGCGGAAACGAGGACGACCCCTCGCCCTGGCCCAACAACAACAACTCCGAGGCGCGTCGGGGAGCCAACATCATCGTGCCCCTGGCCAGAGACGACTTCTGGAACTCGCCGCCGGAGTCGAGCAATGTCACCGAGCTGCTGGAGTGGGTGGACGACGACTGCACCAACAGCAAGGAGGTCTCCTTCAACGGGTGGACCCCTCTGAACGGGATCCTGCGGGACATGTACCGCTACTTCTACAGCGGCTGGACCCACCCGGACGGGGCGCCCACCTACCCCTCTCCCCTGGGCACCCTGGCCGAGGGAGAGCGCCCCTGTCGGTCCATCAACGTGATCCTCATCACCGACGGCGGCGAGTCCTGTGACTCCAGCACGGACGCCTACGATGCCGCCAGGGACCTGTACAACGGCTTCACCAAGGACGGCATCACCTGGCACATCAAGGTGCACGTGATCGACTTTGGCGGTGGCGGCGGCGCCACGGCGGACAACATCGCCGACGCCGGGGACGACGGCGACTGGAGCAACAACAGCGCCTCCGCCCATTTCGCCGGCAACGAGGTGGAGCTCAGCCAGGCACTGGCAGACATCATCTTCTCGGCCATCGAGCCGGAGGTGTGCGACAACACGGACAACAACTGTAACGGCTGCGTGGACGAGGGCTACGTGCACTACTGCAACACCGGGCAGATCTGCTGCGCCTGGACCAACCAGAGCGAGCGAAGCGCCTGCCTGACCGCCTACGAGAGCTCCATCGCCACCAACCCGCCCGACGGCGACCTGACCCTGCTCCCCTGCACCACCGTTGCCCAGCAGCAGCAGCCTTCCACCTGGCTCTGCTACAACCCCCACGAGGTCTGCGACGGCGCCGACAACAACTGCGACGGCACGGTGGACGAGGAGGTGCTCACCTGTGGCAACCCGGCCCACTGCCCCACGGCCGAGGTGTGCAACGGGGAGGACGACAACTGCGACGGCTTCATCGACGAGGGTGGCGTGTGCGGGAGCTGCGTCCCGTCCACAGAGGTGTGCAACGGCTGCGATGACGACTGCGACGGGGTTATAGACAACGGCACCTTCCCGGACGTGGCCTGCGGTCTGCCCACGCCCGCCAACTGCGATGGCGTCATGAGCTGTCTTCCCCCCATCAGCGGTGTCTCCCCTGGCACATGCCAGGCCGGGCGCGGATACGGCGCGTGCTCCAACAGCCCGCAGCCAGAGGTGTGCGACTGCGAGGACAACGACTGCAATGGGGTGGTGGACGACGGGCTCAGCAGCAGCTCCTGCGTCCCGCCCGGTCACCCGGCCGGCCTGGACTACGGTCCCGACAGCCAGTGCGAGATGGGTTTCACCGTCTGCACGGGCTGTCAGGAGGAGTGCCACGGGGGGGTGGATCCCTCCGCGGAGGTCTGTGACAACGTGGACAACGACTGCAACGGGGTGGTGGATGACAACGTGAGCGGCGTGGGGCTTCCCTGCGGCACCAACAACCCCCCATGCACCGCAGGCACTACCGTCTGCCAGAACGGGCAGATCGTCTGTCAGGGAGGCTCCTCTGGCGACCCGGAGATCTGCAACGGCCTGGACGACGACTGCGACACCATCGTGGACGACGCGCCCCTGGACGACGCCCCGGGGCCCGGTGAGACGGGCTGCTGGGACGAGCCCGGCACATGCTGCAGCCACCAGGGCTACACCTGGTGTCCGCCCCCAGGAGCCACCTGCCACGACGCCAGCGACCTGGAGCCTCCTTGCGCCGCCGGGACGCTCGTGTGCGACGGCGCCAACGGCTGGACGTGCCAGGGCGCTCGTCCACCAGAGACAGAGCTGTGCGACGGGCTGGACAACGACTGCAACGGCCAGATAGACGACTTCGCCGACTGTCCTCCCCAGGGCGGGGTCGACTTCTACTGCATCGAGGGATCCTGCAAGTCCGAGTGCAACCCCGCGGACGAGTTCCCTTGCCCCGCCGGCTTTGGCTGCGAGGAGATCGAGCACGAGGGGCAGCTCTTGCACATCTGTATGCCTGGCACGGGGGAGTGTGGAGGGACCACCTGCCCCAACGGCTGGGTTTGCATCGGTGAGGAGTGCGTGGATCCCTGCGACCCCAACCCCTGCTCCTGGTGGGAGGAGTGCTGGATGGGGGCGTGCAGCGACAACACCTGCACCGGTGATGGGCAGCAGTGCTTCGAGGGCCAGTACTGCGTGAACCACGAGTGTGTCGATGACCCATGCCCGGACGCGGGCTGCGACCCCCGCAACGAGGCCTGCGTGCGGGACTGCGACGCCACGAGCTGTACCGCCACCTGCGAGCCGGTGTGTACCTGCCCCCAGGGGCAGTACTGCGACGAGGCCGGGGACTGTGTCCCGGACCTCTGCTACGAAGTGGGATGCGGTCTGGGTGAAAGGTGCGACCCTCAGACCGGGCAATGCACTCCCGACGACTGCGCCCAGGCCTTCTGCGATCAGTTCCAGGTGTGTCATGACGGCGCCTGTCTGGACGACCCCTGCCTGGTGGTGAGCTGTCCGCAGTTCTTCGAGTGCGTGGTCAGGGAGTCGGAGGACGGCTCCGACCTGCGGACCCTCTGCGAGCCCGAGGACGGCTTTTGGGTGCCTGGCGACGACGGAGGGAGCGTCACCGTGGGCGGTGGAGGCTGCGCCTGCCAGGCCGGAGCGGGTCCCGAGGGGCCAGGGCTCGGGTTGCTGCTTCTGTTGGGGCTGCTGTGGAGGCGCCGGAGGCGGTGTGGGAGGAGAGGGGGGCGCCCATGAGACTCTCTATCTCCTCGCTGTGGGGTATTGGACTCGGCTTGCTGGTGGCCCTCGGGGGCTGCAATGTACACTCCTACGACTTCGGCTCCAACGGACACTGGGAGTTTCCAGACGCGGACATCATCGACGCAGGTCCGACATCTGACGCCAGCGGCTGTGAGGTCACGGCCAGCGCGTGTGACAACATCGACAACGACTGTGACGACCAGGTGGACGAGCCCGATGAGGTTGCCGAGGATCCCCGCATCGGGCAGGAGTGCTTCGGTGGGCTGGAGGGTGTCTGCGGGGCGGTGGAGCACGCCGGAGTCACCACCTGCGCCGACGGCACTCCAGTGTGCGAAGGTCCGGACGTTATCTTTCCCAACCAGCTCCCGGAGCTGTGCAACGGCCTGGACGACGACTGCAACGGCGACATCGACGACAACCCGCACGACGCCGGTGACCCCTGTGGATCCAGCAACATCTACCCGTGCACCATGGGTGTGACCCAGTGCCAGGACGCATCCCTGGTTTGCGTGGGCGCCATCGAGCCGGCGGTGGAGTACTGCAACGGCATCGACGACGACTGCGACGGCGACATCGACCTGGCCGGGGGGCTCCCCCCGGTGGACGCCAGCGGCCTGTGCGATGTGCCTCCGCCGCCGCCAGTGGGTGTCCCCCAGCCCTGTCAGCCGGGCAACCTGGCCTGCGTGGGTGGGACAATCCAGTGCCAGGGCGCCGTGGGGCCCACCCAGAGCTACGACGAGTGCGGCGAGGACACCAACTGCGACGGGATCCTGGACAACCAGCCGGATCTGAGCTCGGACGTGTCCAACTGCGGCTCCTGCGGAAACGACTGCACCTCTGGCCAGCCCCACTCCATCTGGACCTGCAACAGCGGCACGTGCAGCTTCGTGTCCTGCGAGGTCAACTGGCACGACAACACCACCCCGGGCATCTGCGACTACTACTGCGTCTCCACTGGCGCGGAGATCTGCAACGGCGTGGATGACGACTGTGACGGCCAGGTGGACAACAACCCCACACCGCCGCCCCTGTCGAACATCTGTGGAATCTCCCCCACCGCGACAAGGCCCGAGTGCACCACCCAGGTGTCGGCCGTGTGCACCGGGGGCACCTGGCAGTGCAGCTTCCCGGCCGGAGTGTGCGACCCCGACTGTGCCAGCGCCGTTGAGATCTGCGACGGGCTGGACAACGACTGCGACGGAATGCTCAACGAGAACGTCTACAACTACGGTCGTCCGTGCGCAAGTGACGAGGCCGACCCTGGGAGCCAGGGGGCCTGTCGCACCACTGGCACCTACGTGTGCAACGGCCCCGACGCCACCATCTGTGATGCGGTGCCGGCGAGCTGCTCGTCGCTTCCCGGAGGCTGCACCGAGCGCTGCGATGGGGTGGACAACGACTGCGACGGACTGGTGGACGAGGACTTCACGGACAAGGGCTCCAACGCGGCCTTCTTCATCAAGCCGGAGGTGGTGCAGGTGGCCTCGGGCACCTGGATCTTTGCCTACGAGGCCAGCCGTCCCAACGCCGCCAGCGACACCGCCGGCAGCGGCAACGGCTACTTCTGCACCGGAGGTACCTGCCCTGGAGGCCTGGCGGACGCCCCCACGGGAGTTCCTCTGGACGGGACCATCGCCTGCAGCGTGGCGGACCGCATCCCGTGGTTCAACGTGACCCCAATCGAGGCGGAGCAGATCTGCTACTCATTGGGTGGGTACCTGTGCACCATGGCAGACTGGCAGACCGCCTGTCAGGCGGGCAGCTCCTGCGACTGGGGCTACAACCCCAACACGCCGGCGGCCTGCCAGAGCCAGTCCACCGCCAGCAAGTATTGCAACCTGGGGCCCTTCGACTACGACCAGGCCGCAGCCGGGGACCAGGACGGCCTCTTGCCCACCGCCTCCGTCTGTGGCTCCCAGCCCTGCCTGCAGAGCTGCTGGGCAGACTGGGGAGGGCTCCTGGGTAACCCCGCGGGCGCCGGCATCTACGACATCACCGGCAACCTCCGAGAGATAGTCAACGACGCAGGCACCTATGTGCTCATGGGCGGGTCCTTCCAGACCCAGTCCGAGGAGGGGGCGTCCTGTGGCTACGACTTCTACGCCGTGACCGATACCCTCCAGGCCTTTGACACGGGCTTCCGCTGCTGCTTCAGCTCTGATCCGACCCAGTAGCTGCCCGCTCCAGTGGGCTGGCTCCGGTCTTCCCAGGCGGCTGCAGGCGGACGCATCACTGGGCCGTGAGGATGAGGCCGGTGCGGGGGGGGACCGTTATCTCCAGCTCCCCGCCCGCGCCGACGGTGAAGGTCTCGCCCTCTCCCGGGTCGCACTCGTGGGCGGCCCAGCCCGTGGACTCGTCCTCGTTGCAGAGCTGGTTGTGCAGCACGGTTCCCTGGGAGAAGGCAGTGGCGAGACCGGTGGCGGTGGAGGTGTCGTTGCTGGATGCGTTGAGCACCACGAGCACGGTCTCCCCCTCGTAGGTGCGCTCGAAGGCGAAGATGCCGGCGTCGGGGGCACCGCTGTCGGAGGGCATGGCAGAGGCCCATCGCACCACGAAGTCTCCCCGCCTCAGGGGCGCCAGGCGTCTACGGAGGGCAGTGAGGGCAGAGATGAACCTGAAGGTGGGGTAGCTCTGGTCGTAGCCAGAGCTCCACAGGTCCTCCCTGTTGGCCGGGTCGTTGCCGCCGTTGAAGCCCTGCTCCGTGCCGTAGTAGATGCAGGGGATGCCATCCTGGGTGAGCAGGTAAAACAGCGCGTTGTGGTGGGCGCGCAGGTCGTTTGCCAGGTAGCGGAACCGTCCCACGTCGTGGTTGTCGATGAAGTTAACCAGCAGCGAGCGAGGGCTCAGGGGGACCGACCGGCTGTCGGTGGGGCCGTCGGTGTTGGGCGTGTCCGGGTAGTTGATCTGCCGGTCCTCGAAGAGGTCCTCTATCTGAGAGGTGGGGCCCCCGTGGATGAAGACGCCCTCGTACACCTGGTACTTTTGCGAGAAGTAGAACACCGAGTCCACCTGCTCGTTTCCGGTGTACTGGCCCAGGAGATCGTCGTGGCCGTCGAAGGCCTCACCGAACATGAAGAAGTTGTGCTTCCCGAGGGCCTTGGCTGCCTGGCGGATGCGCGGGCAGAAGTCCTGCCAGAACTCGTGCTCCACGTGCTTGAGGGTGTCGATGCGGAAGCCGTCGAAGTCGGCTGCCTCGATCCAGTAGGAGAAGACACGCACCAGCGCGTCCCGAACGTCCTGGCGGGTGGTGTCCAGGTCCTTCAACCCGCCGGGGAAGTCGCCCTTGATCTCCTGCTCCCGGATGTAGTCGCGACATTCGGGGACATCCCACCAGTAGCCCGGATCGGCCAGGCCGGTGACGTACTGGCAGGCCTCCTGCTCGTGGCGCCACACCGTTACCCGGCCCCGGCGGTTGTACCACTGGGGGTTGGCGAACTCCGGGGGCTCGGGGGGCACACGGTTCAGCTCGGGCGCCCAGACCCACTCGATGGGGCTCGGGCCGGACTCGCCCAGGGAGGTGAACGCCTGGATCCCGCGGCTGTCGTAGTCGGGGTCCCACTCCGAGGTGCGAGTCATGTTGGTGGAGAAGTCCGTGTTGCCTGAACCGTAGGCCTGGCCGCCGCCGCCGATGAAGAAGTCGTCGGGCTGACCATTGCCGTTGATGTCGTAGAAAAAGAGCTGCCCGATGTGGTTGGTGACGATGTCCAGGATGACCTTGATGTTTCGGCGGTGGCAGGCGTCCACCAGCTCACGGAGCTTGGCCAGGTCGCCAAAATGCGGGTTCACCTCCAGGAAGCTCTGGGTCCAGTAGCCGTGGTAGGAGCCAAAGCCAGCGTCTGACTCGATGTTCTTCACCACCGGGCTGATCCACAGGGTGGTAACTCCCAGCGCCTCCAGGTAGTCGAGCTTGTCGATGATGCCCTGCCAGTCTCCACCGTGGTAGGAGCCCATGGAGGTGCGGTCCACGTTGAAGTTGTTGTTCGGGTCCCCGTCGGCGAAGCGGTCCACGAAGAGCTGGTATATGATCTCGTCCCGCCAGTCCTCCACGAGCACCGGCTCGATGGCCTTTGCCGTCTCCATGTCCTCCGCGTCCACGCAGCCTGTAGCAGGGGGAAGAGAGGCCACCAGGCCCGAGAGGAGCCAGCACACCAGGCCGAGCTTGCCCACGAACGTTTTTTTGGAGCTGCAAGTTCTCATCCGTGCTCCCTCTATCTGTAGGTGCTGTTGAACCACCACTCGGCGCCCACGCCGATGTAGTGCCCCAGCTTGATCATGCGCCGGGGATCCTCGGGGTTGTAGCTCATGCGCGCGGAGTCGTTTTGGTAGATGAGCATGTAAATCAGCCGAAACTGTGGGCGCCCGTAGGTGCCCTTGCCGAAGGTGAGCAGGGGCATCACGGCGAGCTTGGCAACCCCCGGCGTTTCGGCGCGGTGGGTCCACGGGCTCAGCCCCGCGGGATCCCTCGCCTGGTAGGAGAGCTCCAGCGCCAGGGCGAAGAGCTTGTGCAGAAACAGGTGGGGGCGCAGCACGGCCACGTACTCCCAGCCGTCGTCCCAGTCGTACTTGTTGGGATCTGCGTCCTTGAAGTACCTGGCGTAGGCGCCAAGCTGTACCCCGAACCAGCGCCTCAGCTCGAAGTTGGCCGAGAGGGCGATGAGCACCTCGCGGGCGTTCTTGGCCCGCTTGTCGGCGGCGAGGCCGAAGGGGATCGCGAGCTCACCGTAGGCCGCCAGGCCCTGCGCATAGCGGACGAAGAGGTTGGCGTGCGACCGAGGCCCGAAGCCCCACAGCCCGAGCTGGAGGCCGGCCAGCCAGCCGTGGTCGGCGCGCAGGTGCTCCTGCTCATCCTCGGGCAGGTGCGCGTCCAGGGTTCCAGCGGGGAGGAAGTGGTACTCGCCGTAGAGCTTCAGCTTGGCGCCCAGCTTGCCGTCGTGCCCTCCCATCTCGTGCTCGGCCTTGAGGCTGGTTATCATGCGCTGGCGGTTGAGCAGCACCACGATCTCGGAGGTGTTGTTGAGCCCGGGCACGGGCACCTCCTGGTACTGGTACTGGTCCCGCAGCCGGTTCACGCCCAGGTGCCAGGCCAGGGATGTGCGGCCGAACCGGTAGGAGACTCCGCCGCCCACCGTGTTGAGGTTGTCCAGGGGCCAAAAATCCAGCAGGTATATGTCGTCGCCCCGGTACATGCGCGAGCCCACCCAGACGCTCAGCCCGCGCACGAAGAGGTCCAGCCCCTCCAGGTACAAGTTGCGCAGGGCGAGGGCAGAGCTCCAGTCGCCGTTGAAGTGGAAGAGCTGCTCGTTGAAGGCGAGGGTGACCACGGTCTGGAGCCGGACATCCCGGTAGGGACGCATCCGGTAGTACAGGTCCAGCTCCAGGTAGGGCCCCTCGCCCAGCCGCGGGCCGTGGACGGCCAGGTTGAGCTGCCGGCCCGGGCCTCCCTGGGTGTCGGTGGAGACCCCAATCCGGCCGTAGGACCCGAAGCCAAAGCCTGTCCTCCAGCTCGGGGATGGCAGCGTCCTGGGCGGGGCGGCGGGAGCGGCAGGCCTGGCCAGAGGAGCCGGGTTGGTCCCGGGGGTACTCCCCGTGGCGCGCGGTGCGGGCGTGGCTCGTGTGCGGGGCGTGGGTCGCGGCGCTGGCGTGGCTCGTGTGCGGGGCGTGGCCGCCGCCCGCGGGGTGCTTGCTGCGGTGCTGGTGGCCGGGTTCTTGGGGGCTGGGCGGGCGGGGGTCGGGGCCGCGCCGCCGGCCTCTTCTGGCCCCTGGGCGAGGCTCCGGCCGGGCAGGGCTCCCAGCAGGCAGATCCACGCCAGCGGGTGGACAAGGATTGAAACAGGTGCCTTCATGAGATCCCCGAGCTCTGGCGCGACCCAGCCCCTGGCCGTGGCGCGCCTGATTAGTGACTCCCTTTGGAGTCACTGTTACATGGGGCACGAGCCGGGGTCAAGGCAGTCCGTGAAGCTGCAGCCCTTACGCACGGGCGGGAGGAGCGTGGAAGTTCGACTTTCCAACCTTGAATGCAGCACGGGTTTTCGATATAGAATCGCCGGATCGACCCCTGCTTGGACCATGGACCACAGAGAGATTCTAGACCACGCTCCCCTGCCCATTCTGGTGATCCAGGATCTGCAGGTGGTCTATGCCAACCGGGCCTTCCTGGACGTTGCCACCGAGTACGGATACGACTTCACCGCCGAAAACGTCGTGGGGCTGCCGCTCATGGAGCTGGTGGCCCCAGAGGAGCGGGAGGCGTCTAGGGCCAACATCGCTCGCCTGCTCGGAGATGAGAAGGATGTTCACCGAAACGTGCCGCGGAAGCTCGTGGACGCTCGTGGGGGACTACACAGCGCGCTTATTTCCACGAGCCGGATCCAGTGGCGCTCGGCTCCGGCCCTGGTGGCCTCCTTCGTGATCCTCGGGCTGGAGTTTCCCTCCGGCGAGTACCCGGCGGCGGGAGGGAGGCGGATCCTGGACAAGCGGACGATCGCCCTCAAGAGGCTCAGCCCCAGGGAGCAGCAGGTCGCTCAGCTTGTGGGCAGCGGCTACTCCACGGACAACATCGCGGCCATGCTGGGCATCGAGGAGTCCACCGTGCGCAGCCACGTCAAGGCCATCTTCAAAAAGACCGGGACCAGGTCCCGTATCGAGCTCACCCGGCTGCTCATAGGCTTCAAGTAGCGCTCGAGCTCGGCTGGCGCTCGAGATTTGTAGCCCGCTGACCAGGGGCGCGGATCGTGCTATCAATGTGGCCTACACGGAACCACAGGAGATCCCATGGCAGACCAGACGCAACAGCCCCCGGGTGGCGCTCCTCCGGGTGGCGCTCCTCCGGGCGGCTACCCTCCGGGCGGCTACCCTCCGGGCGGCTACCCTCCGGGCGGCCAGGGCGCTGGATATCAGCACCCGCAGGGCCCCGGGGCCGTGCAGGGGGCACCCCAGCAAGGATACCCCTACCAGCAAGGAGCCGGAGGAGGGGCTGGCTACGCGCCATACGGCGCCGGCCCCGGGTACGGTGTCCCCCGTCGATCCTCCATCCCAAAGGTCATGGGCATCCTGATGCTTGTTTTCGGCGGAATCGGGTTGCTCTCGGGCCTCTCCGGGCTCATCTCGGGCGGCGCGGGCATGGGCATGGGCTCCTCCCACAGCCCCATCCCCATGGCTGCCATGGAGAAGCTCCGGGATTTCCAACGCCTGGGCAGCTTCGTGGGCCTGCCCCTGGCCCTGCTACAGTGCCTGGCCGGGCTCTGGGCCATCCGCTACAAGCGCGCCGCCCGGCTCCTGTCCAGCGCCTACGCCGTGCTGGCCATGCTATGGGTCGTGGTGAGCATCGCGATGATGTACTCCTGGCTCCTGCCCACCATGAAGAGGCTGGTGCCCTCCTCGTCCATCGGCCAGCTCGAGGCCTTCGTGGGCTTCACCATGGTGGTCGCCGCCGTCATCGGGATGGTGTGGCCAGCCCTCATCCTGATCCTCATGAACAGAAGGTCCGTGCGAGAGGCCTGCATCAACTGAGAGCGGGCCAGCGGTCGGCCCCAAGGTGAGCTTCGTCTTTCGGTAGCCCCTCCCGTTCTTCTGGCACGCATTCTGCAGT
>JAJRWW010000417.1 GCA_024276595.1 Myxococcota bacterium | reverse complement strand
GCTTCTGCATCTCCCGCATCCGTCATATCACCCGAGTGCCACGAGCCTGCATTCAGCAATGGTCGAAAGCCAGCCGTTGCTTCCCTTTTCATGCGGTTGTTCGTAAAAGAGATGACGTGGGTGGCGGCCGTGGAGACCCTGCCGCCTGTCCGGTAGCACGACCGACCAGCTCAAGGGCTGGGGAAGAGGATCCCTTTGCGCCACGTCATCACATCCCAATGCCGCTCGCTGGAGTCGGACGAGGCATGCGTCGTCGTTGTGTCCGACACCCACGGTCGCCCACACCCGGCCCTGCTCGAGCTGGTGTGGAGCCGTAGACCAGGCCTGATCTTGCACGCGGGGGACGTGGGCGAGGGCACAGGGGAGGCGGCCGGGGTGGAAGCAGCGGTGGTGCCTGGAGCAAGGGGCGTGGGCCCGGCCCCACTCACTGGTGGTGCGCGAGCGACGGGAGGGGGCGTCACCGAGGGCCAGGGGACCTGCCTGGGGGAGCTGGGAGCCATCGCGCCAGTGGTGGCCGTGCGCGGGAACATGGACAGCCGGGACATGGGGCTGCCCGACTCGGTGGACCTCTGCGTGGAGCGCCCCACCGGCCCGCGGCTTCGGCTGCTGCTCACGCACGTGGGGCTGGCTCGGCTGCACCTGGTACGGGCGACGCGGCTGCGGGCGCAGGCGGCAGATGCGCAGCTAGTGGTCTTTGGCCATTCTCACATGCCATTCGTGGGGAGGGATGGGCGTTTTGCCCTCTTCAACCCGGGCTCGGCGGGCCCCAGGCGTTTCGGGTTGCCCATCACCTTCGGGGTGCTCGGCTTCACACCTCGTGGGCTGGATCTGGCCCACGTGGACCTGGAGTCGGGCCGGCCCTGGAGGCCCGCCTGAGCGGGGCGGCCCTCGCGCCCCAGGTGCGCTGGCGGGTCGCTCGTTCCATCGCCCGCGGCCAGCTTTACGAGCAGGGGCGGCTCCACTATGCTCTGTCCATGGCCGAACGTCGGGTGACACCGGGCCCAGAGGCGGCGCAGATATGCCTGGATGACGACCTCTTCCTGGGGCTTCGGCTGGGGTACGGAGAGGCGTTCCTGAAGATCACCCGGTGCTGCAACAATCGCTGCCGGTTCTGCTGTGACCGCACCTTCCAGGACGGGCACATGTTTCCCTTGGAGCAGGCCGTGGAGCTCCTTGGGGAGGGGAGGCGCCGAGGGCTGACCAGCGCGGTCTTCAGCGGCGGGGAGCCCACCGTACATCCCGACTTCATGGCCATGCTGGCGGCGGCGCGGCGGATGGGATACGAGAGGATCAGCGTCATCACCAACGGGAGGTTCTTCTGCTACCCAGGAGCCTGCCGCCAGGCGGTGCGCAGGGGCATGACCTGCGCGGTGATAACCCTCATGAGCGACGAGGCAGACGTGCACGACCATCTCTGCGGAGTGGAGGGCGCCTTCGAGCAGTCGGTGGCAGCGCTGCGCAACCTCGTGGCCATCAGCCCCGCCCTGGCCTCGGTGGTGATCACCGTCGCCCGGCCGGCAGTGCCCCGCCTGCCCCACGTGGTGCGTTTCCTTCACGGGCTGGGCGTGGGAGGGGTGGCCCTCCACGCGGTGGCGCCTTTGCCCTGGGTGGAGGCAGACCCGGAGGTGTTCTTCGAGCCCCACGTGGCCGCAGCGCCCCTGAGGGAGGCGGTGGGCCTGGCCCGGGAGCTGGGGATGCCGCTGGCCGTCAAGAACTTTCCGCCCGGCCTCCTCGAGGGGTTCGAGGAGCTCATCACCGAGTCCGAGGAGTTTTTTCCCGAGGTGAGGGACACGGAGAAGCGAGTCGGGCTCTTTCGGACCCTGGTGGATCCGGGTGCCGAGCCCCTCTGCGCCGCCCTGGACTGCGCCACGTGCTACCGCCGACCTTTTTGCGACTTCTTGCGCTCCCTGGCCCGCAGGTGGCGCAGCGGGGACTACGAGCTGCTCAGGGTCTCGGTCGGAGTCGGAGCTCGCCTGGAGACGCGGGCCGTTCACGCATCCTCCTCGCCACACCCTCTATGTCTCCGTGGCGAGACCCTGGACCATGTGGCCGCTGCTGCAAGGGAGCATCGTTGGGAGGACCGGGTGGTCCGGCTGGAGCTGACGGAAGCTCCCCGCGTCCCCCTGGCGCGATCCTGGCCGGCTCTGAAGGCCGTGGCCGTCTCTGGCGCAGACGGGCTCGAGGAGTGGCTGGAGGCCAACCGGGAGCTGGAGCTGGAGCTGGAGCTGAAGATCAACGCCTCCACGGCGCCCTGGCTGCTGGGCCACCAGGACCTGTTCCGGACCATGGGACAGCGCCTGGTCCTGGCGCCAGAGATGTTCGAGAGGCTCGGAGACGCCAGGGCCAATGGGGTGGACCTGCGCTGGCTCCTTGGCGAGGAGCTCTCCGCCAAGCTGTGCCTGCGGTCCCTTCCACCCTGCATTGGCGCCGGGGCGATTCGCAGGGCAGCTCCTGTGATCATGGACCTGGACGTGCTCGGCTCCGACGGGATGATCGATCCACTGCTGGCCTGCCACCTCTTCCTGAGGGAGGGGTGGTACGATCACAGCCAGCGCTGCTGCGCCTGTCCCCTTCGAAAGGAGTGCCAGGGGTTGCCGGTAAACCAGCTCACGGCCTTTGGGTATGGGCAGCTAGTACCACCGGATGCGACCTGATCGGGGCACCTGGCCGGGGCACCGGGTTCGCACAAGGAGCTGTTGAAGCGACCTTGACCGGGCGAGCCCGGGTCGAGATACTGTGGTGTTAGTTGGGCCATCGCCGCAGACCAGATGGCGTCTTCTGTCGCCCGACAGATGGGGGAACCTGGATGATGACGATCAAAGAAGGACACGAGGACAAGCTGCAGGTGGCCAGTGAGCTGCTCGCCTCATACCGCCAGGACCAGGCTGCCGGCATCCTGGACATGCGGCTTCGGTGGGGCGAGGTGGATGACGAGGTGCTCATCATCACCGCCGGCTGGGCAGGGTCGGCGGAGCAGGAGCTGGGCTCAACTGACGCGGCGTCCCTCTTCGGCGCCCAGGGGCTGGACTGGGCGTTCTTCGTGGAGGCGCAGAACACGATCGCCTTTCATCGCCTGCTCGAGCGCGTGGTTGAAGGCCGCGGTGACATCCCCGTGGGTGAGCCCATGCGCCGCTACGCGCTGGACATCCTCAGGGGGAGGGTTCACCTTGCGGGTGCCATCCGCCTCGTGAGCGGTGACGCGGACCTGCTGGGCTGCCTCCCCAGCATGTTCCAGACCTTCTTGCCAGGGGTTGATCCGCGCAAGTACCCGATGCTCTCCCAGGCTGTGCGAATGGCCGCGGCGGCGGCGCTCCCACGGCGGGAGCTCTATCGTCTCCGGGGGGTCTCCGGTGGGGAGCCATCCGGGAAGCATGTGCCCCTGGACGAGCGGCACATGGAGGAGATCCGCGCCGAGCACCGCAGGGTCATGGAGGAGGCGCGGCGCACCGAGGGTGAGGCCGACGCAGACCGTGCCCAGGAGCTGCTCGTGCGTGCGCTGGAGCTGGCCATGGAGTCGCCCGAGCCCGATGACGACATCGAGACCCTGCAGCGCATCCTGCAGCTCGCCGAGCGCTTCACCATCTCCAAGGAGACTGTGCGTCGGTGCGCCGTGGCGGTGGAGGCTCTGGTGAAAAACGGGCATCGCACCGAGCCGGTGACCCGCTGCCTGGTCGCCCTTGAGGCGGTCATAGGGCAGCAGGGGCTCACCAAGGAGCTGGGCCAGGCCATCGTCTCCTCCGGCTCTCTGTTGCTGGAGGAGGACCTGGACGGGCAGCTCCAGGTCGCCCTCAAGACGAGCGTGGCCCGCGCCTGGATGGGCCTCGGTCGGATGGAGCGAGCGCGTGCGCTCTTGCGGGAGGTGGATGAGGCACGCCTCTCGCCCACGGACAGGCTAAATGTGGCCTTCATGAGCGCGGACGCGCTCATGGCCAAGGATCGTGCGGACCACGCCACGGACCTCTTGGAGCGCGCCCTGGCGGCGGCAAAGGGGCAGCCGCCCGAGACCAGGCTGCCGGCCATCCAAAAGCTCATGGCCTGCTGGCCGGCGAGCCGTGGCGCCGACGGCCTGGTCGTCTACGTGGATTAGCTGCTGGACACGGCCAAGGCCCTCTCAGAGCCCCGCCGCACCCTGGCGCTCATGGGAGCAGCCCTGCGGCTGTGGCCCTCCGGGAACAAGGTCCACGCCCTGCGGGCCTGGAGCTGCATCGACGAGGAGCGGCTCCGCAGGGAGGCGCCCCCAATGATGGTGGAGAAGGTCGTGGGGATGCTGAATAAGGCGCGGCAGAAGATGGACACCTCCCAGGACGAGACAGTGGCAAGCTGACCCCGCCTCGCCCGCCTCGCCCGGGGCTATTCCCGCCTCGGGTCCGTTGCCACATCCGAGGTCGTAACCCTGGCAAGGTCGTCCGCTTCAATGGAGATCCCCTCTCGGAGGAGGACGAGCCTGGCCAGGGCGGACGCGCACCTCTCAGGCTCTGCCTGCGCATCCCGGAGGAGCTGGCGCACGGCCGGGTGGTCGGCGTTTACCACCAGCAGGCGCCTGCCGCCCAAGAAGGAGCTGCCCAGGTCCCAGGCGTCGTCCGTGGAGGTTGCTTCGCCCCACCTCCGCTGGGTCACGGCCACCAGGTGGGACACGGATGAGCCCGGATAGGCGAGGTGCCCCGGCGTCACGTCGGAGATCCTCAAGCCCTGCTTCTCCAGCTCTGCCAGCAGGCCGCGCCTGAGCGCCAGCCAGCCCTGGTCGCGAGCCAGCTCGGAGGCATCGGGCGGCAGGAAGAAGCGGTCGTTTGCTCGCGGCGGCTCCTCTCCAAGCAGGGTGGAGAGGGCGCGGAAGGCCTCGGTGTCCCTGGAAAGATCCAGCACGACGTAGCCCCGGTCTCTCTGCAGTGCCTCGATGAGAGGTGACTGGAGCGTGTCCACGAGCAGGCGGTCCTTGCGAAGGGCTCGGCGGATCCGAGCCACTGTTTGCTCGGCGCCCGAGAGGCTCCTCCAGAGCACCCACTCGTCCAGATCCTCGAGCCTGACCTTTTTGCGTGTGACCAGGCCGCGCAAGGTGGCGTAGAGGAAGTCCAGGTCCTCCCCGGCTCGCCTCGAGGCCACCGCCTCGGCGAGCTGCTCGCACAGCCTCCTTTGCAGGGGCCCCTCCGCCAGCCGCCGGACCAGGCTCATGGCCTTTTCGAAGCTCCCGTCCCGGCGCACGTTGTCTCGGGTCAAGGTGTGCTCCAGGTATCGAGAGCTTACCTTGAAGGCCACGCCATCGAGCAGCTCCTCGTGCCCTTCACAGAGCGTCATCCCCTTGTTGTAAAAGCCGAAGAAAGGCCGACCCACGGCGGGGTAGCCCACCACAGCCTCATCTCCCTCCTCCTGCCCGCGCACCTTCACCGGGCAGTCCAGGTCGAAGGGCTCGTTCAGGATCTCCCCGTCGAAGCGGATCTCGGCCGCGGCGTGCCTTGTCCAGTGGGCGATCACCTCCCTGGCTAGGCGGCGGAAGGCGTCCACCTCCTCGGAGCTCATGGACTTGATGATCTGGATCTTTGTGCCGTCTGTGGGCTCCTCCCGGCGGATCCGGTGGAAGGTGCGATCTCGGTTGAAGAGGACCCGCCAGCTCTCTCCGCCCCGGGAGGTGTCCAGGCACACCGCGTCGGGCTGGATGGCGAACACCGACACGAAGCCGATGCCGAAGCGGCCTATCTTTGTGAGGTCCCCCTCCTTGCTGGAGGAAAAGAGGCGAGTTAGGCGGGAGTCGATGATCTCTCGATCCATCCCTTCGCCAAAGTCGTCCACGTGAACGATCATGGCGCCCTCCCCCTGGGCGTCCTCCCGATACTCGATCCAGATCTCGATCTCCTGGCTCCCGGCGTCAAGGGAGTTCTGAATGAGCTCCCGGAAAAAGGACATGGGGTCGGAGAACTGGCTCACCAGGCTCTCGACGGCGTCTCGGGTGTCTACCATGATGCGGCTGGGGGCCATGCTTCTCCGCTCCTCGGCTCCTCGGCTCCTCACGCGAGCTTACTAGCTAATGGGCCCCGCAGGTCAAAGAATGCCATTTCCCCAAAAAAGATCAGGAAGAGGGAAACAGTTGATCCCGGCCCGAACCCCTGCGCATAATATGATCTGGAGTGCTTTGTACTTGCTCACTAGGCGTAAGGAGAATCCAATGAGACATACTTTCGTGCTTGTGGCTGCGGCCTGGGTGGCGGTGGGTCTTGGGCTGGGGGCCTGCGACGCCGACGTGTCCAACGGGTTGGGGATGCAGGAGGACTGCCAAAACGGCGTGGACGACGATGGGGACGGCGCCACGGACTGCGCGGACGCCGACTGTCACGGCCACGCCTACTGCCTGGAGTACCACGAGTACACCTGTGGCAACGGCGCCGACGATGACGGAGACGGCCTCGTAGACTGCGATGACCCCGACTGCACTCAGACCCAGGAGTGCGATCCCGACCACGAGTGGGCCTGCCTGGACGGGCAGGACAACGATGACGACGGGCTCACCGACTGCGCCGACCCCGACTGCGAGGGCGCCTGCGAGGAGGTGTGTGACGACGGCGTCGACAACGACGGCGACGGGTCCGTGGACTGCGCCGACTCCGACTGCGCCTGGCTGGACGCATGTGTAAGCGGCGAGGAGCTGTGCAGAAACGGGGTGGACGACGACGGTGACGGCCTGGCGGACTGCGAGGACCCCGACTGCGCCGACAGCCAGGCCTGCGTGCTCCTGGAGATCTGCATCCAGAACGGGGTGGACGAGGATGGGGACGGGCTCGCGGACTGCGCCGACCCCGACTGCTTCGAGAGCCCCTACTGCCTGGAGCTTCTGTGTGACGACGGGCAGGACAACGATGGCGATGGCTTGATTGACTGCGATGACCACCTCGACTGCGATGGGCTGACCGGCTGCGTGCCGAGCACCTCCTGCGAGCCCGCCGAGCCGGTGCTCTGCGGGGACCTCATCTCCGACAGCACCGCCGGGCGGCTGGACAACTTTGGCAGCTACCCTTGCCTGGCAGAGGCATCCCCCGGGGGAGAGCGCTACTACCTGCTGCAACGCACCCCCGGCCAGGCGGTGATCGTGGGGCTCTACAATCTCTCCAGCGGCGAGGACCTCCAGCTCGTGGTGACCTCCAGCACTGGCCAGGTGGCTGGCTGCGACCCCGGCGCCCCGTGTGCCGTGGCCACTGGCGACCCCATTGCCGACCAGGAGGTGATCTTGGACGGCAACTCCGGGAGCAACGTCTGGATCATCGTCGACAGCGCCACCCTCGACGGCGGCCCCTTCGACCTGGAGATCACCTGCTTTACGGAGCACGAGCTGGTGTGCGACGACGGCCTGGACGACGACCTGGACGGAGACGTGGACTGCATGGACACCGACTGCATCAGCGACGCCATCTGCTCGAGCTACTGGGTGGACGCAGGGATCGAGTGTCAGAGCTCCGGAGAGTGCGCTCCTTCGCCCCAGCACTTCTGCTTGCAGCCGCCAGGCATCCCCGGCATGAACGGCTTCTGCTCCCGCGACTGCTCGCCGGTGGGGACCCTCGGCGGCATCTGTGATACGGGGGATCCCTCCATGCCGGGCTACTGCTTCCCCGACGACGGCGGCGGCAGCGTCGGCTTCTGCGCCTACCCCTGCGGCCCCGGCTTCCCGGGACATGTCTGCCCTGCGACCTGGATCTGCATCAACCCGGAGACCGGCTCCACCACGGGGGTGTACCTGGGCGCCTGCGTGCCCAGCCCCTAGCCCCTGGCCGAGGCGGCCCGGGGAGGCGCGGAGAGGCGGGCCTTGCGGCGGCGCCTGCGCCCTAGCAGGATGCTCCCCCCAAAGGCCAGCGCAGCCAGGAGCAGCAGCATCCCCAGGCCACGCCAGGCCACGAACCAGACGGTCTTGGTCTGCAAGGGGTTGTCTCCGGCCTGCTTGTCCAGCATGAGCAGCGCCAGGGAGGGGTCCTCGCTGGGGCGCAGGATCTTGCTCTTTTTTACAAACAGCACGCGCATCTTGCGGTTGGTGGGCACCCCGTAGATCTCCGCCACCGACCCGCCGGGCTCGTAGAGCATCTTGTTGAGCTTGACGGCCTCGGGGGAGCTCGGCGTGACCGGCTGCACGGTCCTTCCGAAGTGGCTGTCGAGCACCCAGGCGCTGGCCGGCGCAAGGCCGGCCAGCGCCACGGCCACCAGGGCGATGGTCCGCAGGGCCTTCATGGTGTCTGCCTGGCGAAGAGGCTGATCTTCACTGTCCACTTGTCGTTGACCTTGGCGGCTGCCATGCCTGGGATCCTTATCCCGTGCTGGGATAGGCGAATGGTGAGCTGCGCCCTCACCCGCAGCCAGTTGGCCTTGCCCAGGCCCGCCCTGGCGGCGAGGGCGGCGCCGATCTTGCGTACTCGTACCACCACGGTGGTGCGCCTGGAGACCCCTCGCACGGTCAGGAGCCCGGTGACCCGCCAGCGACCAGCAGAGAGCTTGCGGGCCTTGGAGCCCACGAACTGGATGTAGGGGTACCTGGCCGCGTTGAGCCACATGTGCGAGCGCAGGTGCTGGTCCCGCATGGAGATCCCCGTCTTGAGAGACTTGACCGGGACCTTGAGCGCGAAGGTCACCTTCCCAGAGGAGCTTCGCTTCACGTAGCCCCTGATCTTGTTGCTGCTGCCCACGATGTCCTCCACGGCCATCCTGGACTCGAAGCTGATGTTGACCAGCTTGGCTGGAACGTTGAATGTGTACCGCTGCGCCCTCGAGGCGGCGGGAAAGGCGGCCAGGGCGACCGCGGCGACTGCGATTGACAATGTTGATCTCTTCATTGGTTCTCCCTTGTTGTTCTTTCCGTTGCCAGGGCGTCCAGGGTTGGCCGCCTTGCGGGCAGGCCGCCCATGGCGTCCTTGCACTCTGAGTCGATCCCTCCGTGGTTTCATTACATACTGATTTACTTTTTCTGCAGGCGAGCCCTCCCGCCGGCTCGAACCCCTCGGATCTCCCACAGATCTTTCCAGCTCGGCGTTGACCTGCCCTGGCCCCCGACTATAATGCCGCTGAGCCAAACAGCTCCCCCAGGGGTAACGCAGCGAAGGCCAACCGTCATGGCGAAGATCGACCTGGTACGCAACATCGGCATCGTGGCGCATATCGACGCCGGAAAGACCACCGTCACCGAGCGGTTTCTCTACTACTCCGGGCGCAGCCACAAGATCGGCGAGGTGCATGACGGCGAGGCGCAGATGGACTGGATGCCCCAGGAGCAGGAGCGCGGCATCACCATCACCGCGGCCGCCACCACTTTGAGCTGGAACAACCACGAGATCCACCTCATCGACACACCAGGGCACGTGGACTTCACCATCGAGGTGGAGCGCTCCCTGCGGGTGCTCGACGGGGCGGTGGTGGTCTTCTGCGGCAGGGGAGGAGTCGAGCCCCAGTCCGAGACGGTCTGGGCCCAGGCGGACAAGTTCCACGTGCCGCGGATCGCCTTCGTCAACAAGCTGGACAGGGTGGGAGCGGAGCTCCCCACGGTGGTGGCTCAGATTCGCGAGAAGCTGGGCGCCAACCCGGTGGTCGTGCAGCTCCCCATCGGCGAGGAGGGAGACTTCGTCGGGGTGGTGGATCTCATCGAGAGAAAGGCCCTGCGCTGGACCGGCAAGGAGGAGGACCCACCCGCGGTGGAGGAGATCCCCACCCACATGGGCGACGCAGTGGAGGCGGCCCGGGAGGAGCTCGTGGAGGCGGTGGCCGACTTCGACGATGAGCTGGCCGAGCGGTACCTCGAGGGAGAGGAGATATCCGCAAAGGAGATCCGCGCAGCGCTCCGGTCCGGCACCCTGGCCAACCGCTGTGTGCCTGTGCTGTGCGGAGCGGCCCTCAGAAACCGTGGGATCCAGCCGCTGCTGGACGCCGTGGGCCATTACCTGCCGGCCCCCACGGAGGTGGCCGAGGTGGAGGCGTTCATCCCGGGGACGGACAGGAGGGTGAGTCAGCGGCCGGTGGACCAGGATCCCCTCTGCGCCCTGGCCTTCAAGGTGGCCATGGAGCAGGGGCGCAAGATGGTCTTTTTCCGGGTCTACTCCGGGAGGATCAAGCCCGGAGACACCCTCTACAATCCCCGGGCGGGCAAGAAGGACAAGGTCTCCCTGGTGCTGAAGATGCACGCCAACAAGAGGGAGCGCATCCAGGCGGCCGTGGCGGGGGACATCGCCGTGGGCATGGGCCTGAAATCGGTTGGCACCGGCGACACCCTGTGCCAGGAGGACCACCCGCTCCTGCTGGAGGCCATCGACAGCTACGAGACGGTCATCTCCGTGGCGGTGGAGCCCAAGAACCTCCCGGAGAAGGACAAGATGGACTTCGGCCTGGCCAAGATGGTGGAGGAGGATCCAACCTTTGGCGTGCGCGAGGACGCCGAGACGGGGCAGACCCTCATCTCCGGCATGGGCGAGCTCCACCTGGAGATCATGACCGACCGGCTCATGCGCGAGTACGGCGTGTCGGTGCGGGTGGGCAAGCCGCAGGTGGTCTACCGGGAGACCGTCCGGGGACCGGCCACGGAGGAGTACCGCTTCGAGCGGCGCCAGGAGGACGACCGGGTCTTTGGGCACGCCCGCATTGCGGTGAGCCCGCTGCCCCGGGGCTCTGAGAATGTTGCCCTGGCGGAGCTGGGGGGCGACCCTCCTCCGCCCCAGGAGCTGGTGGAGGCGGCGCTGGAGGGGATGAGAGATGCATTCCGCAGCGGCCCCGAGGGTGGTTATCCCATCAAGGACGTCAAGGCGGTCCTCGTGGGCCTGGAGGTCCCGGAGGGGGCCACCAACGAGGTGCCGTACAAGATCGCCGCCCAGGAGGCATTTCGCAAGGCCATGCGCACGGCCCGGGTGCAGCTACTGGAGCCTGTGATGGATGTGGAGGTGACCACCCCGGAGGAGTCCATGGGCGAGGTCATAGGCGACCTGAACCAGCGGGGAGGGCGCATAGAGGCATCCCAGTTCCGTGGCAACAAGCGTGTCATTGCGGCCAAGGTGCCCCTGAAGCAGATGTTCGGCTACTCCACCGCGCTGCGCTCCTTGACCAAGGGTCGCGCGGTCTTCTCCATGCGCTTCTCCGAGTTCGACGCCCACGGTGGTGACTAGCGCCTTCCAGGGAGCAGGCGCCCCGCCGAGACCAGGCCCAGGGCCAGCAGAAGGGCCAGGCACAAGGGCAGCCCGCCCCCTTGCGCGCTGCTGGCTCCGCAGCCGCAGCCGCCGCGGGGGTACATCTCCGGGTTGGTGGATGAGTCCGCCGTGACACCTCCATCGAGCTGGTCTCGCAGGATCCTTAGCTGCCAGGAGCGGTGCGCGATCATGCTCTGCTCCGGGTCACTGCGCACCCACTCCGATGGGTCCGCCACCTCGCAGCGAAGCTCGTGCACATCCTGCGCTCCCTGCAGGTCATCCTCGCCCAGCGCCAGCTCGGTGGCGTCTCCCACCTGAACGTCGTCCAGGTACCAGGCGACCTGCAGCCCCTCACTCCCGCCCACTCGCGGGGTGCTCACCCTGAAGCGCAGCGGCTCTCTGCGCAGGTCGTCCTCGTGGACCTCCACCACACCTGGAGGTGGCGTCACCCCGTCGATGGGATCCACCCACTCGTACAGCGCCAGCACCAGGGCCTCCCGGCACACGGCGCAGAAGTCGTACAGCAGCGATCGCATCATGCACCAGGGGGCAGGGCGGTAGATGTCGGTCTCCATGTACCTGGCGCCCTCGTAGGCCCCGACGGGGTTGTAGTCATCCACCGCGTCGCCCAGGAGCGTGGGCAGGGGCGTGTCGGGATCCACCCAGGGGCTCCACTTGAGGTCCCCCAGGGCAAAGTCGAAGTCCACGTTGGGCTCCGGGTCTGCTGGTGTCACCCCTGGCAGAGGGTCGGTGTACTCGTCGGCCAGGCCCCCTATCCTGTGTCCCAGCTCGTGGAGCAGGATCCCCACCGCCACATCCGTGGCGCTGACCGTGACCACCGAGCCCCCGGAGCCGCCGTACTGCGGATCGTTCACCAGCACCACCAGCAGGTCCGTCTCCGGCAGCAGGTCCGCTGCCACGCTGGCGGCCAGCCCGTCGTTCACCACCAGCAGCCGCTCCACGCCCAGGTAGTCGAAGGTGGCGTCCAGGTACGTGTCCCGGTAGATCCCCTGGGAAGGGTGGTCGGCCCCCGACTCGTTGGACTCGGTGAGGATCCTGTAGATGTTGAAGGCCCCCCGGTACCGGGACCAGGGGGCGTGGTCGAAGAGCCCCAAAAGAAGCGTGCTCGTCAGCTCCCTGAAGGCGGGGGCCTCGGAGAGAGTGAAGCCCTCGGCCATGATCACCAGGTCCACCCGGTTCTCCGGGTCGCCGGAGATCTCCACCTCCTCGAGGGTGTTGGCCGCCCTGACCGGGCCCGCGAAGAGGCCCAGCCACAACACACCCACCAGGAGAGCTGTGAGCGCATGGCCCAGGGGCTCGGGCAGAGCCCTTGGAGGGGGCACCGCAAGATGTCCTGGGCGGACCCTGATCCGGGCGCTCGTCGGGGGCTTCACAGCCGCACCTCTCCCAGGCGCCTGCCAGCGCCGGCATCGTAGAGCACCAGGCTCCTGGCCCCTGGCGGCACGTCCACCCGGAGCCACAGGACCGGGCGCAGGAGCTCCACATCCACGGCCTCCGCGGGACCGCCCACGCGGGCGAAGAGGGCGTGGAGTCGGCGGGGGAGGCGGAACCGGCCCCGGGAGAGCACCGCGCCCTCCGCGGACCTGACCTCGTAGCGGCCGCGCCAACGCCTGTGGCGGCGGCCGAGCCGGCGCCGGCGTCCTCCCGAGTCAGAGGCGCCAAAGCCCCTGGGGACCGAGCCCCTGGGGACCGAGCCCCTGGGGACCGAGCCCCTGGGGACCGAGCCTCTCTGGTGTAGCCTCGACCGTCGCAGCACCTCCACCTCGCCGCCGGCGTGATCGCCACCCAGCCGCAGCACGAGGAGCACCTCCCGCCGTCCGAGGGGACGCTCCACTGCTGAGGCGGTCTCTCCCCCAGGGCGCGCCCCGGAGTCGATCTCGAGCGGGCTGTAGGTGCCGAGGGCCTGTCCCTTGTCGCAAGCCCCCAAGAAAGCCGTGGTCCCCGCGAAGGCGAGGAGAGACAGAAGCGCACGCGTCATGACGATACTATAGCGCAGCCCGTCTAGGTCCTGTCACTGGTTGAAGCGATAGCCTCAGGTGATCGTGGCGAGGTACTCCCTGAGGGCGTCTGCCAGGCGCGGGATCCCCTCCTCGATCTGCTCCACGGTGGGGAAGCTGAAGGTGAGCCGCAGGGTGTTCGAGCCGCTGCCGTCGAAGTGGAAGGCCTTGCCGATGACAAAGGCGACATCCCTGGGGATGGCGTACCTCTCCAGCAGCACCATGGAGTCCGCGGGCTCGGGCAGCACCATCCAGAGGAACAGGCCTCCCTGAGGGTGGGTCCATGTGACAGAGTCGGGCATGTGCCTGGCCAGGCTGCTCAGCATGGTCTCGCACTTGCGCCGGTAGAGCTGCTTGATGGCGTGCACCTGGGGAGCCAGGCGCTCCTGGATCATGTACTCGGCCATGACCGCCTGGTTGAAGGCCGGGGTGCAGAGATCGGCCGACTGCTTGACCATGACCATCTTCTCGAAGACGGGCGGAGGTGCGATGGCCCAGGCCAGCCGAAAGCCCGGGCAAAACAGCTTGGAGAAGGTGGAGAGGTTGATCACGCGATCCTGGCTGTCGAGGGAGAAGAGCGTCGGCTGGTCCTCGCCTGCGAAGCGGAGCTGCCGGTAGGGGGTGTCCTCCACGATGAGGGTGTCATGCTCGGCCGCCAGCTCCAGCAGCCGCTGGCGGCGTCCCAAGTCCATGGTGGTGCCAGATGGGTTCTGAAAGTCGGGGACCACGTAGATGAGCTTGGGTCGCACCGAGTCGGCGCGCAGGCTCTGGAGCTGCTCCTCCAGCCGGTCCATGCGCATGCCGCCCTCGTCCTGCTCCACCCCCACCATGTTGGCCTGGCAGCTACGAAAGGCCTGGAGCCCTCCCAGGTAGGATGGCAGCTCCACGATGACCGTGTCGCCCGGGTCGATGAGCACTCGGCTGACCAGGTCCAGGCCCTGCTGGCTGCCGCTGGTGACCAGGATCTGCTCGACCGGCACCTGGATCCCATCGCTGGCCACCCAGAGCTTGATCTGGGACCGAAGGCGGACATCCCCCTCGGTCGTGCCGTACTGAAGAGCGGTCCGCCCCCGGTCCCTGAGCACCTTGCTCATGATGTCGTCCAGCAGGTCCACCGGGAAGGTGTCGGGCGCGGGAAGACCGCCTGCGAAGGAGATCACCTCGGGACGTTGGGTGAGCTTCAGAATCTCACGAATGACCGACCGCGCGGCGCCTCTCGCGGGGATCGAAAAGAGCGGCTCGTAGTCCATGCTCCACCTGGGGCTGGCTCGTCAGCGTGTTGTTTGCCGACAACCGTATTCCTTCCTGCCGGGGCTGTAAAGGGCTATCCCAAGGACCTCTGCTCAGCGACGAGATCTGCCGGATCTCTGCCGGATCTCTGCCAGATCTCTGCCGGGGTTGTCTTGCCCGCAGAAGACCAAGGCCGCCCGAAGGGCAAGGAAGCGCCAGGCATCACTGGGTAAGTATGGTTTTTCTCCAAAATAGGTATTTCCACGGATTGATTCGAAAAAATGACCTGTGATATTCTGTTGGTCGCTAGACAGTATCAGGAGACGAAAAACATGACTGGGGCCCATGGCGCGCAGCATCGCTGGCGTTGGCTCGCTGGCTTGCCCGATGGCGAGGTGCCCCGGGGCGCCCTCGCCAGGCCGCCACGAGGAGCCCCTCAGAAGGAGCCCGCAGGTTTCAAGCAAGGAGAGCAGCCATGAACGTACCAGGCATGACATCCCCTGCTGCAACCACCATTGATGCAGACATCCCGCCGCGTCCCTCCTGCTCGGCCCTCCGCTTGCCGATGGTCTTTTCGCTGGCGCTGGTCGCCTCGGCCCTGGTGTCGAGCTGCAGCGGTAGCGGCACTAACCTGGAAGACGGCGGGGCGAACCAGGACGGTTCAGAGATTCCCGAAGACCACGACGGAGACGGCTTCCCCGCGTCGCAGGACTGTGATGACAACGACCCCGAGATCTACCCCGGCGTGAGCCGCGACTGCCAGAGCGCCTGCGACTACGGCATCCAGGTCTGCCTGGCCAACGGCGAGTGGAACGACTGCACCGCCCGCACGGACTGCGACTGCGACAGCCCTGGCGACACCCGGATCATTGATTGCGGCTACTGCGGGCAGGCCAGCCAGGAGTGCGGCCTGGACCTGCTGTGGGACTACCCAGCCGTCTGCCTGGGCGAGGGCGAGTGCCAGGCCGGGGCGCTGGAGGAGGCCTATTGCGACATCTGCGGCCTCCGGATCCGGCTATGTAGCGCCGAGTGCACCTGGGGCGCCTGGGACTCCAGCGCCTGCTTCGGAGACTGCTTCCCCGGCGCCCAGGACATCTCGACCGACAACTGCGAGCTCGGCCTGCACCGGCCCATGGTCTGCGGTGTCGACTGCACCTGGGAGCCGGACGGGGAATGCACCGGGGCCTGCACCGAGCTCCCGCGAACCGGTTCAACCGAGTTCGCCGACGAGGTGTGCGTGGAAGGTGGGCTTTTTTACATGGGCAACCCCGATCCTGCCGCCCCAAGCGAACAGACGCCCATGCACCTCGTTGCTCTGAGCCCCTTCATAATAGGCATCCACGAGGTAACCGTGGGTCGATACCGTGCGTGCGTCCAGGCCGGCTTCTGCTCGGAGCCAGAAAGTTGGACGGATTGCACCTATTACAGGAACAACAGCGACCACTTCCCGGTAACCTGCGTGAACTGGGCGCAGGCCTTGGAATACTGTAACTGGGACGGTGGCCGGACGCTTCCCACGGAGGCGCAATGGGAGAAGGCGGCTCGTGGCCCTTATCCACGGGAGCTCACCCGCCCCTGGGGTGAGGAGCTCACCACCACCGATCACGTTCCATTGTCGGACTCGGTATATGTTGGCTCCTATCCCCTCGACGTCTCCTACTACGGCGTGGAGCAGATGTGCGGCAACGTGGAGGAGTGGGTTTACGACTGGTTGGGTGACTACTCGGAGACCCAGGACCCCCCATTGCTGGACCCGCTGTATCCTCCATTTGGGGATGACTATCGGGGGGTTAGAGGGGAGTCCTACCAGTCCACCATGGCAGGTCACGACACTTGTGTAACCACCCGATACTCACTCACCTGGTTCTTGGATCCAAAGAGAATTGGCTTCCGATGCGCAAGGCCCGGGCTCTAGGTGGCCACGCAGCGAGCTGCGTGCCCCATGTGCCCCGCAACGCCCGTTGGCAAGGCGTTCGTTGGCAAGGCGTCCGTTGGCGAGGCGTCCGTTGGCGAGGCGTCCGTTGGCGAGGCGTCCGTTGGCAAGGCGCCAGATGATCGGTCTGCCCCGCGACTATGTCCCCACGCTGGAGAACGAGATAACCGAGAGCCTGGGAGCGGGTGGTGCGGGTGATTCTTACAAGAATAGCTGGGTTCACTACCTGAACCTGGCGCGTGAGGCTGCTGATCGTGCCGACGCCCTTGGGGAGCAGATCGTGCAGGCCGGTCTGGGGATGGACCTGCGATCAGAGCAGGCTCAGCGTGAGGTGGAGAAGATCTGCGGAGGCACTCAGCGTCGAGCTTTTGGCCGAAGCAATTAAAGGCCGCAGGGATGTCGAATTCAAGGGTTGCTGCGAGAGAATCAGTCAGAGACATGGGACCACCTTGCCGTTGGCGATCGCCCCACAATGATCATCCAATCTCCGGATTGCAAATCTTCTCAGCAGCAGCGATCATGACTCGGACATCGGAGTCAGCAGCTCAGCCCCGGTTGTTGCCAGCCAGGCGGAACTGCCTAATCAGAAAACCAACGAAAGTCGGTCACTTACAGCTAATCTGATCGGTATTGATCCTAGATTGCAGAAGATCGCGGACCGGTACGGCCTCAAGCTTGAAAAGATCTGGAACAAGGAACTGCTACCCCACGAAGGGCGTCATCCAAACGCGTACCACGAATTTGTTCTGCGCGGTATTAACCGGGCAGCACGGGAAGCTGGGACTGACAAAAGCAAGTTCTTAAATCTGTTTGATCGCTACGTGAAGCAACCTGTGCGTGACAACCCAGATCTCCTTCGAAAAGTGGGCTGGAAGTGAAGTACTTCAATATCTTTTTTAACGAGTCCGAAGAACTTGGCACGGCTCGGAGCAGGTCAGAAGACTTGTTGTTCCTACCTGACAGTGGACCAGTTACAGATTGGGGCCCGGTGCAACTGGATCTCATAGATGGCACTTTTCCCGACTATCTAGCAAGTGATCTTGGGTTACGGATATGTTCGGACAGGATGCGTCATGTCCTAGAATCGTCGGCATCAGGTGCCGACGTACTCCAATGGCTGCCAACAGAGGTAGTTCATGGGAATGAGGTCCGCAGCTATTGGGTGCTCCACTTCCCGGAGCCAGTTGAGGCTTTAGGAAAACAAACCGTCTGGCAAGGGGACTTCGTCGTGAAGCCAGTCTTCAGTGGGGCTCGTCTGGAAGGCCACGCTGTGTTTACATTTCCTGGAGCAGAAGGTGTTGCATTGCTTGTAGACGAGCAGGTCAAGGGTGCCCTTGAACGTGCATCATGTACAGGATTTGAGTGCACGCCAGCAGTCGTTGAACCGTGGCCGTGAGGGACCTGCTGCAAAGGCGGGAGCTCTCACCATAGATCCCACCAAGGTTCGCTTTAGCCAAAGCAGCATCAGGAACACCTTCAAAGGCGGTGGCACGACTGACGATTTGGCTAGTGGTTTGCGTTCGGAGAAGATCAAGCTGGGTGACGTTCCCGCCATACGACTTGTCCGGAAAGGAGACAAGCTCTATACTCTCGATAATCGCCGGTTGCAGGCTTTTCGCAGGGCCGGGATTGACATCAAGTACCGAATGGCCACTCCGCAGGAGGCGACTCGGGAGGCATGGAAGTTCACGACAAGAACTGGTGGCAAATCGATCCGGATACGGGGTGAGTAGAATGTCGATGGAAGAAGACGTTGAGGCTATCGCGACTCGCGATGATCTCACTCGGTTTCTTAACAGCTTGGCCTTAGATGCGCGGGAAAACTCAGACGATTGGGAGAACATAGCGGTCCGAGATTATCTCGAGGCATTGGCGGCTTGGATTGAGGACATGGATGGGTATTTTGCCAATATTGGACAGAGCACACCTGGGGCGCCGACGTGGAGATTATTCGGCCAAGCTCTGCTCGCCGCAAAGTTCTATGAATAGTACGCTGCTCATCGATTAGCCAGCGGTCTGCCCTCCGAGGAGCTGGTGGACCTGGAGCTGCCCATCGCCGCGAGCTACACGACGCACACCAGGAGCGACAAGGAGGTGGACGACTTTGGCCAGACGACCCTCGCCCGGGCCCACGGCCGGCCCGGGGTGGACCTGTGGATAGCCAGCCACCGCCACTACGGGCTTAACGAGGGGCAGTGGATCCACCGTCTGTGCGAGAGCTACGTGACAGGACAGGACGACCCTGACCTTTACAGCCACAAGCGGCACGCCTACGACGGCGGGGCTGTCACCTGGGGCTCTGGGGCTGGCGACTACGCCTGCGCGGTTGGGGCCCTGGGCGAGAACACCTCCAGCGAGGTGCGGGCCTACTACGACAGCGAGACGCCGACGGTGATCCGAGCTCACGAGACTAGCTTTACGCGTTGG
>JAJRWW010000416.1 GCA_024276595.1 Myxococcota bacterium | reverse complement strand
GTTTCTCACGGTGTTTTTGAACTGGTTCGAGGGAGACCGCCCCATCGGGAGGCTGCTCCGGCAGGCGAGGGACCTCTCGGTGGGCAAGATAGAGAAGCTGGACGACACCCAGTTCAAGGGGCGCCTGGGCTCCATCGCCCGCGCCGTGAACGAGGGGCTCGAGCTCACCGCCGACAGGGTCCCCTCCAAGCCGGCCCTTCACGATGAAGACCTGGACTCCATCCTGGGCGGCCCGGACACCTCCGATGAGGACTTCAGCCTGGCCTCCGCCTCCGAGGAGGCCGCCGGCGGCGGCAAGCCCACCGCCTCCGTGCTCGACGGCCTGGCCGCCGCGCCCATGTCTGCCGAGGGCGTGGCACCACCTCCACCTCCCGCCATGCCCGCCCCAAATGGGGACGAGAACCCCATGCAGCCCACTCCATCGGGCAACTTCGCCTTCGGCATGCCCGGCGGCGCCCCCTCCACCGCGGGATCGGGCGCCTCACCGCCAGCGCCACCCAGGCCTCCGGACCTCCCGGCCGGAGAGATGGACACCTGGCGGAAGGTGTTCGACCAGTTCGTCGTCACCAAGAAGCAGTGTGGTGAGAGCGTGGAGCGGCTCACCTTCGAGGCATTCAGCGCCAAGCTGGCCAAGAACAAGCGGGCGGTCATGGAGAAGACCGGGTGCGCGGACGTGGCCTTCAGGGTCTATATCAAGGACGGCAAGGCTGCGCTGAAGGCAACCCCCATCAAGGGCTGAGCTCGGCCTGCGGCAAGTCCTCGGGGAGGCGCACCCTCATGGGCAGAGGAGCGCCCCGAGATCAGCTACAGCCCGAGGTGGAGCCGCAGTTCTCGCACTTGTGACAGGAGCCATTCCTCACCATGATGACACCACACACGTGGCAGGGAGGGGCGTCCGTCTCGTGCAGGTAGGCGGTGACCTCCTCCACGATACGCAGCTCTGGCGGCTCGGTGATGCGGTTGACCTCCTGGGGCAGAATGTCCTCCTGCACCACGGCCGGGAGGGCCATGGCCTCCTTGGAGCCCTCCGCCCAGTCCTCCTTACCGCTTCGGTAATGTGCCATCTTCGACAGCACGGGGTGCCTGGTGGCGCCGTCGAGGTGCTTGAGGGCCAGGTAGCGGAAGATATAGTCCATGAGCGAGCTGGCTATGGGTATCTCCTCGTTGCTGGTGAAGCCGGAGGGCTCGAAGCGAGTGTGCATGAACTTGTCGCACAGGAGGCGCAGGGGCACTCCGTGCTGCAGCGCAATGGAGATGGCGGTGGCAAAGGCGTCCATGAGGCCGCTGATGGTGCTGCCCTCCTTGGCCATCTTGATGAAGATCTCCCCTGGCTCGCCGTGCTCGTAGTAGCCAATGTTCAGGTAGCCCTCGTGACTGGCCACCTCGAACTTGTGGGTGAGTGAGGCCCGCTCGTCCGGCAGACGCCTCCGCACGGGGGTCGGGGGAGCCGACCAGCCCCCGGCGACCTTCTGCGCCGTGGAGCTCTGGGTGTCCACCTTTTTCTCTTTCTTCTCTCCCGTGTTGAGGGGCTGGATGCGCTTGCAGCCATCGCGGTACACGGCCAGGGCCTTGAGCCCCAGCCGCCAGGCCTCGATGTAGACGTTCTCGATGTCCTTGACTGTTGCGTCGTTGGGCAGGTTGACCGTCTTGGAGATGGCCCCCGACAGGAAGGGCTGGGTGGCCGACATCATTCGCAGGTGGCCCATGGGCGCTATGCAGCGAGTGCCGTTGCGTGGGCGGAGAGCGCAGTCGAACACCGGCAGATGCTCCTCCCTCAAGTGCTTGGCCCCCTCGATCGTGTCGTTGCGGTCTATGTGCTCCCGGATGGCGGCAATCTGCGCCTCGGTGTACCCCAGGCGCTCCAGGGCCTGGTTCACCGTGGAGTTCACCAGCCTCAGGGTGCCACCGCCGGAGAGGTGCTTGAACTTCACCAGGGCGATGTCCGGCTCGATCCCAGTGGTGTCGCAGTCCATCATGAAGCCGATGGTGCCCGTGGGAGCCAGGACGGTCACCTGGGCGTTGCGCACTCCGTGCTGGGAGGTGAGCTCCAGGGCGTCGTCCCAGGCGTCCTTCACCGTCTGCATGAGATCGTAGGGCACAAAGGCGGAGTCGATGAAGGTCACGTGGCGCCGGTGCATCCGGATCACCTTGAGGAAGGGCGTCCGGTTCTCGTCGAAGGCCTCGAAGGGGCCCGTGACATCTCGGGCGATGCGAGCGCTCTGGCGGTAGGCCCGGCCGGTCATGAGGCCGGTGATGGCCGCGGCATAGGCCCTGCCGGGCTCGCTGTCGTAGGGGAGGCCGCGGCTCATGAGCAGGGCGCCGAGGTTTGCAAAGCCCAGCCCCAGGGTGCGGTAGCGCTGGCTGTTCCGCTCGATCTTGGAGGTGGGATAGCGGGCGTTGTCGATGATGATCTCCTGGGCGGTGATCAGCAGGTCCACGGCCCGACAGAAGGACTCCGTGTCCATCTCGCCGTCTGGTCGCTGGAACTTGCGGAGGTTCAGCGAGGCCAGGTTGCAGGCGGAGTCATCCAGGAACATGTACTCCGAGCAGGGGTTGGATGCGTTGATGCGGCCCGAGTCGGAGCAGGGGTTCCAGGCGTTGATGGTGGTGTCGAACTGCATACCTGGATCACCGCATTGATGTGCCGCCGTGGCTATCCGGCGCATCAAGTCCCGCGCCGAGACCTCCTCTACTACGTTGCTCGGATCGGTGACCGCCCGCAGGGGCCAGGAGCGGTCGTGGATCACCGCCTGCATGAAGTCGTCCGAGACTCGCACGGAGTTGTTGGAGTTCTGGAAGAACACGGACGAGTAGGCCTCGCCCCCGAAGGAGCCGTCGTAGCCGGCCTCGATGAGCGACCAGGCCTTCTTCTCCTCGGCGGCCTTGCACTCTATGAACTCCAGGATGTCCGGATGGCTGGCGTCGAGGATGACCATCTTGGCCGCTCGCCGGGTCTTGCCGCCCGACTTGATCACTCCAGCGAAGGCGTCGAAGCCGCGCATGAAGGACACGGGGCCAGAGGCGGTGCCGCCGCCGTTCAAGTGCTCCTTGGAGCTGCGGAGGGAGGAGAAGTTCGTGCCCGTGCCGCTGCCCCACTTGAAGAGCATCCCCTCGGTGTGGGCAAGCTGCAGGATCCCATCCATGGTGTCGTCCACGGAGTTGATGAAGCAGGCAGAGCACTGCGGATGGTCGTCCACGCCCACGTTGAACCAGACCGGGCTGTTGAAGGCGGCCATCTGGTTCACCAGCAGGTGCGTCAGCTCGTCGGAGAAGATCTGCGCGTCCTCTGCGCCCTTGAAGTAGCCTTGCCTGGTGCCCCACCCGGTGATTGTGTGCACCACCCGGTCGATGAGGTCCTTGATGGACTGCTCCCGACCGGGCGTGTCCAGCAGGCCGCGGAAGTACTTCTGCACAACGATGTTGAGGGCCGTCTGGGACCAGGTGGTGGGCGCCTCGACGTCCTCCTGCTCGAAGATGAGCTTCCCCTTGGGCCCCTTGATGGACGCCGTGCGGCGCTCCCACTTCAGCTTGTCGTAGGGGTGCACCCCCTCCTCCGTGAAGTAGCGACGCAGGGTGAGCCCGTCTCGCTCCGTTGTCTGCTTGCGGGCCGGTGCCGCCAGGTTCTGCTCTTGCCGGGTGTGTTGCTCTTCCATTGCTCCTGGTGCCTCGCGAGGACCCCTCGCCTATGTGCTGCCGCGCTGCCGCGCGCTCCCATGCGCACGGCGACCTCTTCGCCGTGGCATCTCTCGTGCGAAACATTAGGAAATTATTAGCTTGTTGTCTGCCCTGGGCGAGACATGGGGAGAGCACACACCACCTCTGTGCGTGGTGTCATCCCCTGAGCGGTGCCCGCCTATCGTTACCCCGCCACAAGTGGGCGCAACAGAAATCAGGTGTACTGGCAATGAAAAATCGTGTCAACTTTTTTTCTACCAGATGTAGTGGTTGAGCGTGGGCCATACTACGATATGTTGTGTATGCACCTGAACGACATGTGAATAACCTTGTGGGAAAAACCCGAGTTCCGATGCCATGACAGCCAGTTATCTACCTGATCGAAGACTGGGCAGTCTGGCACTGATTTCGGGTCCGATTCGAATCTGCGTCCAGGACGAGCCGGACCGGGCGACCAGGGCCCGACCTCGCCCCATCTCCTCTACACTTGCTTGAAATAACGCGAGAATATTCTGGCTCCGGTCATCTCCTGGGCAGCTCCGAAGCTCCTTGGGCTCGCCACCGTCTGCATGTGGGGAGAGATCTTTTTTCCGGGCTCTTGTCTATCATGCCGATATCACTTCATAAAAAAAGACTTGGGGGCCCCTGGCTCCGCAAACCCAGAGACCATGCGGCCGAGCGAGGCCACGAGGCGCAAAGGGAGGTAGAGCAGGCTCCCAAGAAGATGGGATCACCAAAGCCGCCAGGGAAGCGGAGCTGGGGCCCTGGGCCCGGCGGATTTCGAGCCCAAGGGCTCCTGGGGAGCTACATCAGCGCTCCCTTTTCTTCTTCCTGGGCTTCTCCACCGCGGTGGGTTTGAGCCCCCCTTTGGGGTCGAGCTGGAAGGCCAGGGCGCGAGTCCTGGGGCCGAAGCGCAGGCTCACCCGTCTCACCCGCTCGCCGGGCCTGGACTCCTTCCACAGGAGGAGCAGCTCGCCCTCGTAGGAGCCGACCCGGTCCAAGGATGGGTCCGGGCAGCGCACCTCCAGGTAGACGGGGGCGCTTGCCAGATCCCTCCTCGACCGACGATCCCGCGGCGCCGGGGCCGCGCCTCTGCCCCACAGGGCCATGTGAGAGAGGCGGATCCCCTCCACGCCCACCGCGCCTCCCCGGGTCTCCACCCGGGAGAGGGTCTGGGCCCCAGGGGGGCGCATCCAGAGCTGCAGCCGGGCGTCGGGGTGGGACCATGTCAGCACGAGGGCCAGGTCCTTCGCCCAGGCGTGAATGCCGGCGCGCCGCCCCCGGGAGCGCAGCCGGCGCAGGAGCTTGCTGTCTGTGGTCTGCGACCTCATGCGAGCCAGGGCGGCGCTTATGAGCAGCCGGGCCCACGCGGCCGGGGTGCTGCCCCGCTGGCCCACCTCGGCGGCCTCGCTCACCCGCTGCCTCAGCCGCAGCGCCCAGTCCAGCCGGCCCATGCCCTCGGCGGCGTTGGCCATCAGCAGCATCACCGAGCTGTCTCCTGGAAGCAGCCACGCCAGGGTCTCGTACTCCCTGTAGGCGTCCCCGTACAGGCGCGCGACCCAGGCGTCGTTGCCCTTCTTGCCGCTGCCAGAGGCGGCCTGGGCCAGGAAAAGATCCCCCAGACGGCGCCTGGCCCAGGGGTCGTAGGGGGCATACTCCACCAGCTCGGAGAAGGCCCTCCGCGCCTCGGCGCGGTTGCCCCTCCTCAGAAACAGCTCGCCCACCTGCTGCCTGACTCCCGCGTCGGAGGCGGGCTCTCCCCTCAGCTCCCACGCCACCCGCTCGGCCTCTGCGGGCTTGCCGGCGCGCTCGAGCAGGTGCATGAGCCGCACCCGCAGGGAGATGCTCCGGGGGGCGAGGGTGAGGAAGCGGCGCACCACCTCCAGCTTTGCCAGGTCGGTCCTGGCCCTCTTGAGCATCCGGGCCAGCAACCCCTGGTCCACGCCCCCATCTAGCGCCAGGCCGCCGCGTACCGCCCGGACGTCCTGCGCCGAGCGCACGCGCCGGAGGATCTCGCGCCGCAGAAACTCGCGCACCCAGGGGAGCTCCCGGCGCATGCGTTGATAGAGGTCCACCCGGATGGCGGTGGTGCCAAGCTCGCCCATGGCCAGGCGCAGAAGCGCCCTGGCGTCCGTGTCCAGGCGAATCTCTCCGCAGGCCAGCGCCTCCCGCCAGACCTTGTGAGCGCCAGCGGCCGATGGGTTTCGGCGGATCCGCTCCCGCCACAGGGCTCGGCGCGCCTCCAGGTACCTGTAGCTCTCCTTGGAGCGCTTGCGGGTCCCATCAGGGGCCAGACACCTCCTGGGCACGTCCGAGATGTCCTCGGGCAGGAAGATGAACCTGTGGGTCAGCTCGAGCCGCTCCCCGGTGGGGGTGGGCGGGAGCTGGACCGAGCGCACCAGCCGCAGGACATCTTCCACCACGTCAGGATCCTTGAGAACCACGGCGTCCTTGACCAGCTCCGCCCTGAAAACAGTGCCGTCGGGGTTGACCTCCAGCCGGATGGGGATCTCCCCCGACAGGTCTGGCCTGGAGGCGGCCTTGCGATCAAAGCTCGCCCTGGCGGCGGCCCAGAGCTTGCGGTGCAGCGCCCGGCGATACATGTCAGCCAGGGGGATCACTCGAGAGGGGATCGTGCTCCATCCAGGCTCCAGGGCTATTGTGATGCCGCTCGCTGGCGGCGCTCCACGCAGGGACTCCGGCACAAAGGTCCCCGCCGGGTCGGCGGGGAGGCGACTCGAGTAGTGCTTGCGGCCGGGGGCCCCTACCACGACGCCGGAGAAGGGGGTCACGATGGAGTAGCGGACCCCGACCTCGGCCACCGCCTCTCTCCCGGCTCCCCTGCGGAGCAGGTCCTGCACCCGAGCCACGGCCCACCTCCTGCGCAGGTCCCCCCGA
The DNA here is from genome assembly GCA_024276595.1 of Myxococcota bacterium. Lineage (GTDB taxonomy): Bacteria > Myxococcota_A > Polyangia > HGW-17 > JAJRWW01 > JAJRWW01. The sequence goes on along the minus strand of JAJRWW010000416.1, from coordinate 8,709 downwards.
TCGGACACCTTCTGGTGGGCCAGAGGCAGCCGGACCTGGAAGGGCCTTCCGCCGCGAAGACCCCGCAGGGTCACCTCCCTGGGGAGCTTGCCTCGCAGGCGACCGAGCACATGCAGGAAAGTGCCCTCCTCCACGGTCACCGGCCTCCTGGGATACACCCGGTCCACCGAGGGGCCCAGGTCCACGGTGACGTCCCGCAGGGTGGGGCGGGCGGCGTGGGCCACCACGCGAAGCGCTGCCCGAGGGGCGTCGAAGGGGCTCCTCACTCCGGTGGCAAAGCCCAGCTCGTCGGTCACGGCGTCGAGCAGGTCCATGGCCGCGTCGGCGCCGATTCCCACCGCAAAGATGCGCGGGGGGGGCAGCCGCCTGGCCAGCCGGTCCCTGAGCAGCCCGGGGGCGAGGGTGCCCATGGTGGCCCTGCCGTCCCCGATGTAGACCACCGAGCCCATTCCCCTGGGCAGCAGCCGCGCCGCCGCCTTGAGGGCCTCCTCCAGGTCGGTGCCACCACCGGGTCTGGCCTTGCCCAGCCCACCCAGGAGCTCCTCCTTGTACCGAGCGGTGGCCCTCGCCAGCCCCCTGCCCAGGGGGCGGGCATCCACGCTGGCGACCATGAGGGCCACCTGGTCGTCGGGGGTGAGCTGGCGCATGATGGCATCGGCCACCGTTCGCACCAGGGCGGCGTCGGAGGCCTCCATGCCTGCGCTCACATCGGCCACGAGCACAATCCTCATGGGAGCTCGGGTGCCCGCCTTGGGGAGCCTGGGGAACGGGGACAGCAAGGAGAGCGCCACGTAGGAGGGCTCCTTGGCGCTGGCTCCGGCGGCGTGGCGCAGCATCGGCCGGCGCCGCTTCTCAGCGCCATCGAGGAGCTCCAGCACGAAGCTCGCCCGGGGCAGAAAATCAGAGCGCCTCACGATGACCCAGTCCCCCTCGCGCTTGGCGCCCATGCCGGCCTCCAGGCCCTTGGCTCCGGCGTTCTTGACGTTCACCTCGATGGCCAGCTCCCCCAGCTTGGGTGCGCGACCGGCCCCCATGGGGTAGACGTACCGCCTTCGCCCTCCCTTGCGGTGGAGCCACTGCACGTACTCCAGCCGCACCACGGTGGTGTCCCCCGGACCGATGGGGTAGATCGTTGCCACGTAGCGGTCCGGCGCCTCCCACTCCAGCACAGTGAGGTCCTCGGGCTTGGCATCTGCTCGGGAGCGGGCTACCACCTCCCCGGTCAACACGTTGCCCTTCTTGCCAGCCGCGAAGGAGCGGATGATCGCCCCCTTGGGCAGCCGAACCCGGTAGCGCCCCTCAACCACCTTGGAGCGCGGGTTGAAGAAGCGCTGCTCGACGGTGGTCACGGCCAGGTCCCCGTCCAGGACCACCTTCACCCGGTGATCCCGCACCAGCAGAGGGCTCCTCGCCAGGCCCCGCTCGGACTGCATGCGCGCCTCCAGGCTGCCCACCCCTGGAGCCAGGCCCTGGTCCGGGGAGCTGGCCAGGGCCATGCCACCGGTCCAGTCGTCCCAGACCTTCTGGAGCTCCGGGACTATCTTGTGGTCCTTGACAGTGGCCATCATTCCATTTACCAGCCGCAAGGTCTGCTTGCTGGCCTGAACGCTCACCTCCGCGGAGCCGCAGTAGACCCGAGTGGACCCGGGTAGCACCTGCACGTCAAAGCCCGCATCCGACCCGCTGACAGAGCCGTCTCTGGTGGTGATGGTCACACCGGATGAGCGGGCGACTACCCAGACCCGTCCCCCCACGAGGCGTGCCCCCTTGGCCGTGACCCGCAGCCGGGTGGAGGCGTCCATCAGGAGCCAGCCCCCCGAGTCCAGAGCCAGGGTCGCCCTGGCGCCTGGACCCGTGGACAGGAGCGATCCCTGCTCCACTCGGTGGTCAGTGCCCACCTGCATGGACCGATCAGATCCCGGTGCACGCACCATGATGGCCCCCCGCACGGGGGCGACCAGAGCCACGCTGTGGCCAGGTGGGCGTGAAGGCTGGATCCTGGCCTTGCACCCCATGAGGGCCAGGCCCAGCACCATGGCAGACAACAGGCACCAGGTAAAGCTCATGGTCACGGCAGCCAACGGGGCGAAGAGATGATCGTATGGCCTCTTCATTTCATCACCTCGACCTTCGCGCCGCTCACCGCCAGGCGCCAGACCTTGGTCTCTGGCTTGAGCTGGATGGAGAAGGCCTGCAGCCTCTCGGTGGGGCTCCCCTCGTTGAAGAGCACGTACACACGCGCGGCCAGCAGCCCTGGCCGCCGGCGACCCACCCTCCGCACCTCGAAGACGTAGCGGCCCTGCTTCTGCTTGCGCAGGGCAAAGGCCTCGATGCCAAACTGTGGGGCCAGCTCCCCTGCGCGCTGCGGACGCCAGCCAGGGTGCGCGCCCCAAAGCTCCAGGTCCGCCTCCGGGTGGGACCAGGTGAGGATCACCCGCAGGGGGCGAGCGTACCGGAGCACCCCCATGCGCCTGGTGCGGGCGATGAGCTGGGCCAACAGCAGCTTGTCCCCCTTCTTGCGAGCGTCGGAGCGGAGCTTCGCCAGGCGGATGGAGCTCCAAAGGAGCGCCCACCGGGCCGCCCCGCCGCTGCCTGTTGCGCTCGCTGCCACCCGCTGCTCCAGCCGGAGGGCCTCGTCGATGCGTCCTATGCCAGCGGCCGCCATGGCCATTAGCAGGAGCACCGAGGAGTCGTGGGGGGCGAGGGTGGCCAGGGTCTGGTACTGGCGGTATGCCTCGCCGAACCAGCCATGGGCTCGATAGAGATCCCCCAGGCGACGGCGGGCGAGGGGGTCGGTGGGGCGAAACTCCACTATCTCGGAGAAGACCCGCTTGGCCCGGGTGGTCCTGCCCTGGCGGGCCCAGTACTCGCCCACGGCGGTTCTGAGCCTGGCGTCGGCGTAGGGGTTGCCCGAGACGGAGGAGCAGAGGCGCTCCGCCTCAGGGTGTCGGCCCGCACGCTCCAGGAGGTGAAGGGCCATGAGCTGGAGGGGCACGTTTCCCCGCCTGCTGGCCAGCAGGGCGAGGACCTCGCGCAGGCGGTCGGCGTCGGTCTCGAGCCTGGCCAGCATGGTCCGCACCATGGCCATGTCCACGGTCCTCCCCGGGCGGAAGAGGCGGTTGGCGAGGGCCAGGTCCCTGGCGGTCCTGGCGCGGGCGAAGATGGCCCGCCGCAGATATGCCCAGTCGCCCCAGCCGAAGAAGCGGCGGCTCCTCCTGGCCATGGAGGTCATCCTAGGCACGCTCCCCAGCCGATCCAGCATGAGCCGCAGCAGGGCCCGGCGGTCCCGCCATTGCCGCAGCTCACAGTGGGTGGCCGCGTCGAGCCACACCTGGGCCACGCCGACGAGAGATGGCTTGCGACGCAGCCGCTCCCGCCAGAGGATCCTCCGGGCGGCCAGGCTCCTTTTCGAGGCCGGGGAGCAGCGCCTGGGGAGGTGGACCTTGTTTTTCGCGTGTACGTAGATGTGCACGTCCAGCCTGCTCGCCCGGCTGTCGCCGAGCCCGGCCATCGTTGGGCGCGAGGAAGGGCTGCGTCCAACGAGGCCCCCGAGAGGACCTCTGTCCCGGCCGGGGTCCGCGCCCCTCTTGTCACCGTCGAGGCCGAGGGTCCTCATGCGGAGCTGCCCTCCTCCCCCGCAGCCGCCTGCAACGCCTCTGGTACGGACCCTCGCTGGCCTTGGCTTCGACCGCGAGAACCCCTTGCGGCCCCAGCCCCGTGCCCGCAAGGCCTTCTTGCGCTGGGGCCTGGCCGGCTTCCGCTGAACCCGCGGTGCGCGACCGGTCGGCCCCATGGAGATGACCAAACCAGGGCGAGCGGCCGCCTCGTGAGGGACTCTGCCGGTCGTAACCGAGCTGGTGCTCCCCTCCTTTTTGACCCTCGTCACTCTGTCGGCCTTCTTCACGAGCTTCCCCTTGGTGTCGTCGTTCGCCGTGAGCGCGCCGGCAACGCTCTCCATCTCGCTTTTGTCCTTGCCCTCATCCTTGTCCCTTCTCAACCGCCGGCGGATGGTGACCTCGCGGTCTAGGACCTTGGCCGCCGCCCTGGTCTTGCCGGCCACCTCAGCACTCTCCCGGATCTCCCTGGAGCTGGGCACGTAGAAGGAGACGTGCTCGGTGATGAGCCCGAAGGGCGTGCCCAGCTCGGCCACCTCCTCCCGGCCCGCCCCAGAGGCCATGAGCTGGTGGAGACGAGCCGTTGCCCAGCGCCGCCGCAGCTCACCGCTGTCTTTGATCCTGGTCACCTGCACCCGGTAGCTGCGCCTGCGCTCCGCGCCCCGGTAGTGGCCGGTGAGGGTCACGTGGGTGGGGACCTTGCCCCGGAGCCGACCCAGCACCACGAGGTCCTCACCGGAGACAACCGTCACCGGTCGCCCGGGGAAGACCCTCTCCACCCCTGAGCCCATGTCCACGGTCACCTTGCTCATCACCGGCCGGCTGGCGTGGGCGGCCAGCTCGAGGGCCGCGGCGGCCGCCGCCGCACGATCGGTGATCCTCATGGCCAGGCCGCCCTGGTGGCGAGCCAGGGTCTCCAGCAGCGCCAGGTTGGAGTCCGAGCCCACCGCCAGGCCATAGACGCGCACCGGGTGAGCCAGTCGACTGAGGCGCAGAAGCAGCGGCGCCGCCCGCATCTCGCCCACGGTGGGGACACCGTCGCCCACGTACACCACAGCCCCTCCCTTGCCCGGCTGGAGCAGCCCGGCGGCCTCGGTGAGCACCTGCCCCAGGTCGGTGGCGCCCCCAACCGACTGGCGGGAGAGCCCCTCCAGGGTGCGATCCATGAGCGCCGGGGTCACCTTGGCCAGGCGCGCCTTCCGGCCACCAGGGCTGCGCAGCCCCAGATCGCCTCCCAGCACCGCCACCCGATCCCCTGGGCCCAGGTGGCGCAGGAGCGATTCCACGGCCGTACGGGCGAGCTGCAGCTCGGTGGGGTCGGTGTCGGCGCTGGTGTCCACCACAACCACCAGGTCCAGCCCCTCGCGCTCCCCGGCGCGCTCGAGCTCCGTGGGCCTCAGCCGCACCATCACGTAGGTGGAGTCCTTGCCTCCACCAGCGCTCACAAAGCCCCTGGCTCCTCCCCTCCGGGTGCCCCCCCTCTCCCCGCCACGCAGGGTCAGCACGAAGTCGGATCGAGGCTGGAAGTCGGATCGACGCAGGGTCACCGTGGACCGGTCCACGGTGGCACCCATGCCCGCCTCCACCCGGCCGGCGCCCGCCTCCGTGAGGTCCACCTCCAGGCTCATCTCTCCTATCAGGGGAGCGGCTCCACCTCCGCCAGCCATGGGGTAGCGCCAGCGCCGCACGCCGCGATCCGACTCCAGCCACTCGGTGTACATGATCACCACCCTGCGGGTGGAACCGGCGCGAATGGGGTAGATGTGCGCCTTGTAGCGGCCCGGGCCCTCCCACTCCAGCAGGGCCGGATCGTCGGTGGATCCCACGTAGACCTGGGCGCGGTACTGGGTCCGGGCGGTCTGCTTCTCCTTGGCGTATCCGCACACCAGGCGCGGCCCCACGGGGCCTGGCCTGTCGATGCAAAAGGAGCTCAGCACTGCCCCGGCGGGAACGGTCAAACGGTACACGCCTTCGAGGTCCTGGGAGGCGGGGTTGAAGAACACCTGGTCCACCACGGTGGTGGCCATGTCCTGCCTGATGCGTGTCTTTACGCTCAGGGAGCGCAAGGCCAGGGGAAAGGACGCCTTGCCCAGGGAGCCCGGGGTCCTGGCCCCGATCTGCCCCATGCCAGCAGGCGCCGGGGCCACGTCCGGGGCTGGCCAGGCCAGGCCCCCGGTCCAGTCCTCCCAGAGCCGCTCCGGGAGGACCCGGATCTTGCCACCCGACACCTGGGCTCGCTCCCCGGCCCTCACCTCCACGAGCTTTGATCCCAGCCGGATCTCGGCGTGCCCCCTCGCCACGTACAGCCTGACCCCTTTTCCTGCCCCGGAGCGAGCCAGCTCGAAGCCTGCTCGGTGGGCGGAAACCACTGCCCCTCCAGCCCGCACAGTGGAGGGTGGGCCCGCTGGCGCCTCCATCCAGGCTCGTCCCCGCAAGAGGGTCAGATCCGTCGTCCCCACGCGCACCTCGGCGCCCGGCCCCAGCAGGGTCCGCAGGCCCAGGTCGTGGTGAACCCAGGCGCGCCCCGAGGTGGTGGTGACCAGCGTGCCAGAGCCCACTCGAGACTCCCAGGGGGCCAGGGTGCTGCGGCTCCCCTCCCCCACCTTCACCGCCGGGCGAACCACCAACAGGGTGGCAACGGCCACGCTCCCCTCGGTGCCACGGCTGGCCTTCCGGCCGCAGCCAGAGACGAGAGCCAGGAGGGCTGCCGCCAGCAGCAGCGCACCAGGAGCGCCACATGGAAGATGCGTGCCCTCGGAAGAAGATCTCCGGTCGCATGGCCAGGGCCGCGGATCGAAGGGGACTGCTGATACTACGTACATGGTGGGCTCCTGTCTGTGTCGAGGCTGACCGCGCCAGGAGGCCCGGCGGCGCCCTCGCGGTGGTCTGCTCCCCTACTACGTTCTTCCCAGCACCTTGGTCTACTGAAGTATCAACGCGACCTCAGGAGAATCTACCACATCCCCAGGCCCCATCGGCTCCGAAGCTCGTCGGAGACCTGGCGGGTGAGAGTGATGGCGCGCTCTGCCAGCTCCACCGAGAGGCTCCCCGTGCCGCAGGAGGGGGTGACGAGGCTCCGATGTCGGAGCATGTCGTGGTCCCAGTCCTTCTGGCGCGCCAGGCCGGCCTCCAGGCGCACCAGGCCAGCCTCCAGGCGATCAGCCAGATCCTCGGGGGTGGCCGCAGCCAGGGGAACGGGGGACGTGGGGACGATGCCCCAGGCGAGCGCTCCTCCCCGGGCCAGGAAGCTCTCCAGCTCGGAAGGGTAGAGGGTCATCCCCTCCAGGAAACTGTATGCGTCGAAGTTGATGACGCGAGCGCTCGTGCCAAAAAGCAGCGACCAGTCCGTGTTCCCACAGCAGTGCACCCCGGGGATGGCTCCCTCGGCGAGGATCGCCGAAGTGACCACGTTCAGACATTCGATCACGTCCTGCTCGCTCACAGGGATGGTGGCCGAGCCAAAGGAGGAGAGGTAGGGCTCGTCGACGAAAAGTATTACCCGCCGCCCTCCCCGGGCGAGGCCTCGACACTGGGCCCTCGCCTGAGCCGCCAGGCCCTGCACCACCACGTCTCGCAGGGTCTCGTCGTAGAGCACCGGCCGGTCGTGGGCATCCGTAACCGTCAGCCCAAAGCTGATGGGGCCGGTCACGTGGCCCTTGATGAAGCCCTCCGAGCCCAGCCCGTCGACACGACCGAGGAGCTCGTGGTAGCCAGCAGCCGCCCCCGGGCTGGGCTCGAAGCCCCGGAGATCCTCCGCCAGGATCTGCTCGTAAAAGCGCGTCATCTCGTCGGCGAAGCCGGCCCCCTGGGACATCGTGGTCTTGCCGTCCGAAGGGTCGATGCGAGCTCCGGGGAGAGACGCTGCGTACTGGGCGTACATGGACTCTCCGGGGCTGCGGTTGGGGAGCTGGGGCCAGGCCGGACAGCGGGGAAAGGTCCTGGCGAGCAGATCGCACACCGGCCCGGCCTCCAGGTGCGGAAAGCTGCCGATGCAGGTCGGGAGAGCGTCGAAGGCAACGCTGGAGGTCTGTAGGTCGGAGCCCGCGCTCTGGTTCATCAACGGTGGCTTCACTTTCTCCAGAAGCTAGCTGGCGATCTCCTGGGCGGAGAGCTCCCGTATCACCGTCACTCGGATCTGCCCGGGGAAGGTCATCTCCTCCGATATCTTCTCGGCTATCTCCTCGGCCATCTGAGCGGCTCGCGCGTCGTCCACTCTCTTTTCGTCCACCAGCACCCGCACCTCCCGTCCCGCCCCGACAGCGTGGGCGCGAGTCACGCCAGGCAGGCGGGTGGCCAGGTTCTCCAGCTCCTCGATGCGCTCCCCGTAGGTGTCCGCCAACTCACGCCGCGCGCCAGGGCGCGCGCCGCTGATGGCGTCGGCGGCAGCCACCAGCAAGGTAAAGATGGATGTCGTGGGCTTCTCCGCGTGGTGCTCCTCGATGCCCGCGACGACATCGTCGGGCTCCCCACAACGCCTGGCGATCTCTCCGCCAATGATCGCGTGGGACCCCTCCACCTCGTGGGTGAGCGCCTTGCCAATATCGTGCAGCAGCGTCGCTCGGCGAGCCAGCTTCACATCCAGCCCCATCTCCGCCGCCATCAATCCACCCAGGTAGGCGGCCTCGATAACGTGCTCCCACTGGTTCTGGGTGTAGCTGGTGCGGAAGTAGAGCTTGCCCACCAGCTCGGTTATCTCCGGGTGGGCCACGCGGAGGCCGAGCTGGCGGAAAGCGTGCTTGCCCTTGCCCATGACCTCCCTGTAAATGGCGTCCAGGGTGGACTTTATGATGGCGTCCACCTCCTCGGGCCCGGACGCCCTGGCGGCGAGGACCTTCTCCAGGCACCTGCGGCCGCTCACCCGGGCGATGGCGCTGCCCGTCTCCACCCTCAATGCCTTGTCGTCGTTGATCCAGGCGATCTTGACGCCGGTGGCCTCCTCTATGCGGGCCAGGACGGTGCTGTCGGCGTCCATGAGCATCTTGCGGGCCTGCTCGCTCACCTCCACGTTGAAGGTCTGGCGCTCTGCGGTGGGGCGATTGTCCAGGCGCTCGGTGGCGATGCCCATGATCCGGTGGGCCTGGCGCATGGCCCCAGG
>JAJRWW010000415.1 GCA_024276595.1 Myxococcota bacterium | reverse complement strand
GTCGGCCGGGTGCGGGCTGGGTGTCATCCATGGCGGCGAGAGTGACGCCACCAGCAGAGACGCCGGGCTCGGCCAGGACGGCACTGTGGACGGCGGCTTCCCCAAGGCTGACGCCACTTCCCCAGCGGTGTGCGAGGGAGTTGTGTGCGGCTTTGGAGACTGTGTGGATGTGGGCGGTGTCGCAGCCTGCGACTGCGACACAGGTTACCACGCCGAGGGGCTTGTCTGCGTGGAAGATGCCCCACCGGATCCTTGCGAAAGCACCATTTGCGGCGCCAACGCCTCATGTGACCAGGGAGTTTGCATCTGTAACACGGGCTATGAGGGGGATCCCGTTGCAGGCTGCACACCCACCTCATCCGAGGAGGATCTGGCCAGGGCTGAGCTGGTGTCCATCGCGATGGCTGAGCTGGGCTACTGCGAAGGGGTGGATGTGCGACCTTACATGCTGGATCAGCCCGGTCTGTGGTGTTACGACTTTGTGGACTGGGTGTACGAGCAGTCCTCATGGGTGCTGCCCGCCCCCTACTACCTACCTCGGTACTACACCGGCTCTCTTCCCGCGGGCTGGCGTCCCGAGCCTGGGGATCTCATCAAGTTCAACATACAGCACTTCGGAATGGTGGCGGAGGTTTCCCCCGATGGCCAGACCATCACCACCGTCGAGGGCAACGTGAGCTCATGCGTGGTGCAGCGCTCCACCTCGGATCTGTCGGTGGAGTACTACGGCACCCTGGACGACATCTTCGCTCCTTGACTAGCGCCTGTTGCCTTGGCCCTTAGACTAGCGCCTGTTGCCTTGGCCCTTAGACTAGCGCCTGTTGCCTTGGCCCTCAGAGGTGGCTGGCTTTGCAGATGGTGCAGCGGGTTACGGTCGGTGCCCTGGTGGATGAGGCCGGCCAGGGCGATACTACTTGCCCTGGCCCCTGGCGGCAGAGGCGGCGGCGCGCATCTCCAAGGCCAGCTCCAGCACCTGGCCCAGGAGTCGCACGTTGATCCGGCCCAGGAGCTCGCGTGGGCGGATCCGGGTCCTGAGCACCTTGATGACCATCTTGCGCAGGGGCTTTCTCGGAATCAGCCGGGGCCAGAGGTCGGAGAGGGCGAGCAACCACGACCAGACGCCTCCTTGGGCCAGATCCCGGTGCAGCTCAGGTCTGGCAAAGGGGCCTGTGGGGGGAAGGATCTCCGGACTCCTGGCGGCTATGGGCTTGAGCCAGCGCTCCACCAGCCTGTTGTCCATGGCGAGATCCCGCCCGGCGGCAGCGGTGCTGGGGTGGTCCAGGAGCTTGTGGCCGGCTGAGGTGAGCCGCCAGGAGACCCGTAGCTGGGGCCGGGGATCGGAGAGGTACAGGCGCAGCCCGCAGCCGGCGAAGGGGCGCGGGGTGGAGTCGTACATGAGCGTTGGCAGCCGAGCGTTGCTCCGAGCCTTCGCAACCAAGACCGAGGGGCTGGACGGCTCCATGGGATGCGCCGCTCCAGGTGGGGCCCGCGTCCCGAGAAGTTGCGCTGCCCGGGCGAGCCGGCGACCACGAAGGATAACTGAGAGGTCGGCGCTGGAGACGAGAGTCAACCGCTCGAACTGGTCCAGGTGCCCAGGAGGTCGAGGATCGGCAGCGGGCGGCATGTTGGTGCCGGAGGGCGTGAGCAGGGCGCCGAGCTCTCTGGCCGCCCGGACCGGTGACCATTTGCCCGAGACGGGCGCAATGATGTCCAGCAGGAGCCGTCCTCCTGTCACTGTGAAGGCCACCAGGTCCGAGCTGGTCATGCCCACCGCCACGACACCCCTGGAGGCCAGCTCTTGCAGGGGCGCGGGGAGCGCGTGGGCACTTGTCAAGCGCAGCGGAAAGCCCAGCGAGCGGGCCTTTCTTGCCAGCTCGGCGACCGCGGCGCGAGCTTTGGCAACCGCGGCGACCTGCGCCACTGCGCGCAGGTGGAGCCCCACCGGGGGGAGCGTCCCTGGGGCCAGAGCTGCAGGGACGCCCGCTCTTGCGCCCCCCGCTCTTGCGCCCCCCGCTCTTGCGCCCCCCGCTCTTGCGGCCCCCGCTCTTGCGGCCCCCGCTCTTGCGGCCCCCGCTCTTGCCACGCCACCGGGGTCGGACCTGGCTTGGGAGCGAAGGAGCCTGGTCAGAGCCATTTGTGAGCCCAAGGGGCTCAGAAGGCTCACCACGATCATGCGGTCGGGGCGCAGGCCAAACGGCGTGCGCAGGGCGCTTGTGACGAGCTCCTGGGCAGAGCGGCTCGTGCCCAGCAGAGACCATAAGAGGCCGGAGCGCCACTGGAGAAGGGACGCCAGGCCTGCGAGGAGGTCCGGCCTCATGGCGGCAATGATCGCTGCCTTGGGAGGCAGCAGCGCCAGGTCCGATGGGTCCACGCGCACATCCAGGCGGAAGGGTGGAGCGGGTATGGTTGGAGCAGGGTGCTGGCCGCTGGGTGTGGCCCGGACGGCAGGCGGCGCCCCTGGCCTCGGCGGCCTCGCCCTGGGCTTGCCCCGGTGGCTGCTGTGAGTGGAAAGGGGGGCCTCCGCCCTGGCAGCTCGTGTGGAGGGAGCCAGGCCCGCAGGATCCAGGCGGCGGCCGCTGCATCCCGAGGCGGCCAGGGTCAATGGCAGCATCCAGAAGCAGGCTCGTGGCCCCAGCGATTGTGCCGCGTGAAAGCGAGAAAGGTGATTGGAAGGTTGCGCCATGGAGGTCCTCCGACAGCCACCGGTTCGGTCAACGGTCACCCAGGGTCAAGCTCTCGCGAACACATTGGCAGCTTTGGGGGGACATAATAGCGGGCTCCTCGTGACAGGTGGGGCAAAAGCGCCGAGCAAGCCAAACCATGTCTCGTCGCCCCTGCCGGCGATAGCGGTTGACCTGGCTGGCTGTTGGCCTATGATGTTCGGGGCTTAATTGGGTTCGATGATGGGGTAGTGATGACTGACAGCGTCGACAAGGAACAGAATCCGCGCCAGGCAGAGTACCTCAAGCACCTGTATCGAGGCAGCGAGCTGCTGCTCAACGACAAGATAGACGAGGCGCGAGTGGCCCTGGAGGAGGCCAGCCGCATCGACCCTGACGACCCCAAGTGCCTGAGCCTTTTGGGCCTGGTCTACTTTCGACTGGATGACTTCGAGCCCGCACAGCAGATCTACGAGCTGCTGGTGCAGCGCTTTCCCAAGGAGGCCTCCCTTCGGGTGAACCTGGGGCTGGTGTACATGAAGAAGGGCGACTCGGACAGGGCCCTTTTTGAGATGCAGCAGGGGGTCTCCATCGACCCCGAGCACAAGCGGGCGTTCGGCTACTTGGGTCTGCTGCTTAGCGAGAGAGGAGAGCACGAGCGAGCCAGAGAGGCCTTCGAGAGGGCTGGCCAGGAGGCCATGGTGGAGAAGATGAACGATGTTATCGCCTCCGGGGGTGTGGGGGCCTCGGTGGCGTCATCGGAGATCTCGGCCGATGCGCTGCCGCCGGATCCCGAGCCCTTTGGCAGCGGGCCTGGGGTGCTGGAGCCGGATGCGTCGGCGGCGCCAGGGGGCCCCATGGAGTCGCTAACGTCCGACGGGCAGACGCTACCTGTGGCGGTGGCCTCAGCGACCGCAGCAGAGCCTGCCTCCGTGTCCGAGGTGAGGGCGACCCCACCCGAGCCCGATGAGCCGGTCATGGGGTCCGAGCCTGCTTTCGAGGCGAATGATCCCGTGGCGG
>JAJRWW010000414.1 GCA_024276595.1 Myxococcota bacterium | reverse complement strand
GGGCACGCAGAGAAAGAAGCTGCTGCTCGCTGTGGGCGGCGTGATCATAGGCCTGATGCTGGTGGTGGGCCTGGCCGCGCTCTTGTGGCCTCCTTCCTCACCGCCCCAAACCTCCTCCGGAAAGGGCGCTTCTACCAGCACCCAGGAGCGCGCTCCGCTGGCAAGGGCTCGGGCCAGTGACGCCGGCTCCCGGCGGGTACGCCCCACCCCGGCCGACGCCGGGCCACGCCGGGCCTCCTCACCCGGCCAGGACGCAGACCCTGGCCCCCCACTGCTCTCCCAAAAGACCGACGCGGCCCTTGCCGGCACATCCACCACCTCGGATGGCGCCTCGGAATCCGACCCGGGTGAAGAGTCCCTTACGCCCAAGGAGCGCAGAAACAGGCTCATGGCCAAGGCCTATCGACTGATTCGCCGAGGTCGCTACGCCGAGTCCCGGGGCTACCTGACCCGAGCGCTGAAGATGGACGACAGCCCGAGGCTCCGGCGCTACTTCTCCCGGAGCTACGAAAAGGTGGGCAAGTTCTGGCCCGCCATCTACCACATGAAGAAGGCAGTCAGGCTCTCCCCGCGCAACGCGCGTCAGCACGCCAAGCTGGGCTTTTTGTACCTCCGGGTGGGCCAGTATGGGAACGCATGCCGATCCCTGCGTCGAGCCCTCCGCTTCAAGCCCGGCTTGAGGAGCGCCAGGCGCCAGGTCGAAAAGCACTGCGGCAACAAGTGAGGCCCGCGGAATCACCGCCGATGCTGGATGCCTCGCTCAAGGCTCCGGGGTGGGCTCCGGTGGCAGAACGTGCTCTCCGGTTCCGAGATCGTCCAGCTTCTTGGAGACATCCTCCCGGGCTCGCATCCCCAGCTTCTGGAAGATCTTGCGGGCCTCCTCCAGCAGTACGGTGCCCCCGTCGGCGTCCCCACGCTCCACCATGAACTCGCCGAACTGGCTCAGGGCCTTGGCCAGCTCCGCCTGGTTGTCCAGCTCCCTGAACAGATCCACAGCGGCGGAGAAGAAGCCCTCGGCCTGGGCGGTGGAGTCGGAGCCGGTGTCGTCGAAGAGGGTGGCACCAAAGGCCTCGCCCAGGGCCAGCAGAGCGCGCCCCTCGTACTCCCTCATGCCCGCGCGCCTGGCCACCTCCATGGCCTCCTCGGCCAGCTCCCTGGCCTTGGCGGCGTTGCCGCCGTGAACCTCCAGGTCGCTGAGGTTGCGCAGGGCATCGGTGAGCACGCGCCGGTCATCTAGCAGACGCGCCAGGGAGATGGCCTCCTCCAGGCGCTGACGCGCCTTCACCGTCTCACCCATTGCAATGGCGGCCTCGCCCAGGTTGTTGAGCAGCATGGCCTGGAGCGGGATTGCGCCAATCTCCTCAGAAATGGAGAGAGCCTCGAGCCACAGCTCCACCCCGCGATCCATGGAGCCGCGCACATACTCTATTATGGCCAGCGCGTTGAGGGACATGATCATGCCGTCCCTGTCGTCCACCTCTCGCCTGAGCGCCAGGGCCTCCTCGTGACAGGCCGCGGCCTCGTTCATCAGCCCCCGGTCCCGCTCGATGTTCCCGATGTTGGTCAAGGACACGGCGATGGAGCGAGCGTCACCGATGTGTCTCCGCTGCTCCAGGGACACCGAGCTCTTCTCCAGTGCCTCGTCGTAGCGCCCCTGAAGTCGGAGCACCTGCGCCATGTCGTCCAAGGAGCCAGCGATGCCGCGCTGGTCTCCAGCCTGCTCAAAGAGCGCCTGCCCCCGCTCCAGGTACTGAATGGCCAGCTCCAGGTCGCCCTTCTCTCGGTAGATCCGCCCCATCTTGTTGAAGGCCACCCCGCCCTTGGATCGGCTGTTCATCACCCAGCTCAGCCGAAGCATCTTCTCGAAGGCGGCAAGGGCGTCGTCGTAATCCCCACGCAACGCATACACCGAGCCCATGTCGTGCCACAGGTGCATCCTGGTGCCCACATCCTGCTCCACAAGGCAAGCCAGCGCCTGCCTGTAGAGCCGGATGGCCTTGTCGTTGAAGTGCATCATGCGAGCCAGGTCCGCGGCGCGGCGATAGCGTAGGGCGGCCGCGGACCCGTCTCCAGCCAGCTCCAGGTGCCGGGCCACCTCCTCCTGGTTCTCGGGCCCGTGCCCCTCCGGCCGCAGCTCCAGCCACTGGGCAATGACCTGGTGGTAGTGACACCGGTCCACCGCGTCGATGCGATCATACACGAGGTTCCAGATGGGCGGATATGCGAAGCGATACTCCCGTTGGCCGCGGATCTGGGACACCTCCGACTCCACGATGAAGCCCCTGGTCTTGTGTCGAGCCAGCGCCTCGGCGACGGACTGGTGGGTGCGCTCACCCGTGTCCGCGATGACCTCCAGGCTGGGCCCGTCGGGCTCGCCAGCGGCGATGGCTCCAGACCTGATGAGGGCCACCACCGCCTCGAGCCAGAACACCTCGCCGCAGGCGGCGCATTTCTCCAGCACCAGCCGGTCCCCATCGGCCAGCGACTCCAGGCGCTTTTTGATGATCCCCTCGTGGGTGGCGGGGATGGTCAGCTCGCCGAGCATCTCGAGGTCGATGCTCCAGGGCTCCTTGGCGGCATCCACTACCCCGGCCTCCAGCAGAAGGCGGACGACCTCCCCCACCACCCTGGGGCTAGCATCCCGGCGTTTTCTCGCGATGCTCAGCAGCTCGTCGGGGACCTCGCCGCAGGGGGCGAGCAGAGCCGCCAGCAGCTCCTCGCTCTCCTGGGGCTCGAAGGCGGGCAGATCCACCTGGAGGAAGTCGAACTCGCCCTGTCCGAAGCGGGGGTGAAGGTCGAGCATGGTCTCCCGCCCGGCCAACAACGCCATGACAGGGCTGGACCCAAGGCCTGCCGCGAGGTAGTGCAGCAAGTTCACCGTCTCTGGCGTGGCGCGCTCCATCTCATCGAAGAGCATGACCAGGACGGCTCGCTCCGCAAAGGCGGCCAGGAGCCTCCGCATGGCGATGAACATTCGCATCTCGAGCTGCGCGGGGGAGGCCAGGAGGGGCTCCAGCACCTGGCTCCCCACGAAGGGCACACGCATTAGCTGCCCAACCAGGTGGGCCACCTCGGTGGCCCTGGGCTCGGGAATGACAGACGTCACCCCCTGCAAGATTGCCTCCCGCGCCTCGTCGTTGCTCTGGCCCTCTCGGAGCTCGAAGAGCTGCCCCAACACACGAATGAAGGCAGCGAATGGGGGCGCGCCGTGCCCTCCCGCGCGACCGAAGAGTATCTTCGGAGGGGCATCCGAGTCCGCCCCCAGCGCCCCGAGCTGGACCGCGAGCTGCGCAAGCAGCGCCGACTTGCCAAACCCGGGCCGCCCCACGAGAGACACGAACTGGAAGGTTCGGCCGTCGCGACACAGCTCGAACCGCTCCCTGAGCTGCCTCAGAATGGACGTACGCCCGACAAAGGTGCTCGCCAGGTCCAGCCCCCGCGGGAGCACCGCGTCAGGCACCTCGAAGGTCATCGCCGCCAGGGTGCTGGCGTCCAGGGCCACCGGTGCCCTCTCCGTCCGGCAGTGGATGCAGATCTCCACCCCGTTGGGCACCTCGATGCCGCATCCGCGACAGTGGGGTGGGAGCTCCACACCGCAGACCACGCAGTGAGTGCTGTCAGGCTGAAAAGGGACGCCACAGTTGGGGCAGCTCACGATGACTCTCCACGAATGAAGGCGGGCAACCCGACCTTGGGACGCCCGTTGCAGAGCCTCACCAGGGCGGCCCGTTTTTGACGCCAACGACGTCGGGCCTCCAGGCTCCGAGGGGCTGGGCGCCCTCCCCGCTTGTGCCAAAAATAGTCCAGCCCCACCACCTCGTAGGGCTCCTCCCCGCGCGCCAGGTTGACGCAGGACTCCACTCGCACCGCCTGGACGACCGGGGGAACCGCCTCGATTGTCCAAAAATGCGTGTCGTGCATGAGAACTATTCCGCCCCCCTGGCGCTCGAGCTTTGCCATGACAGCGTTTAGCACCTTCGAGACGTTGAAGAACTTGTCGTCCTCGGAGCCGATGTTCCACATGACCACCGTGGTGCCACGCTTGCGCAGAAGCCGACTGGCGTACTGCGACATGGCGCCATAGGGAGGACTAAACAGGTAGCCATCCGCGCCGGTAACCCGACGGATGAGCCTGTCCGTGAGCTCGATCTGGACCTTCTGCTTGGCCGCGGGGATGGTGCGAAGGTTCGGGTGCGCGTGGGTGTGGTTGCCCAGCATGTGACCCCGCCGGTGCGTCTCCAGCAGCGCCTGGTAGCTCTTGGCAGAGCCGAGCCCGAATGGGTGAGCACGGCGGCTGTTGATGAAAAAAGTGGCCTTGATGCCGTAGGCGTCCAGGTGGTCCAGCAGCCGAGGGGTGGTCTGGTAGTTGGGACCGTCGTCGAAGGTAAAGGCGATCTTTCGACCCACGCCGTTGCCCCAGATCCTGGCTCCCCCCTTGAAGGCCCCATAGCGGCTGCGCACCTCGACGAGGGAGTCAACGAAGGCCCCTTGTGCACCAGAGAGCACCGGCCCCGGGTGAGCCGGGAGCTCACCCAGCCACAGGAGCAGCAGCACGCCCGCCAACGTCAAGAAACATTTGGCCAAGGTCGAAGATCTCAAGTCATCGCTCCAAGCGTTCCCCTGGGCATGTACATTAGCACGTTCATGCCTGCCAGCCAATTTCCCCAGATCTCCGGATCTGGCCCCTGGGATCGCCGAATTGCCGTTGTCCTTTCGCCATGTTCAACCACAGGCCAGCTCGTCATGGGCTAGGCAGCGCCCACCAGCTCGTCATGGGCTGGGCAGCGCCCACCAGCTCGCCGTGGGCTAGGCAGCGCCCACCAGCTCGCCGTACGCGGCCATGAGGCTCCTTGTCACCTCCCCAGGCCGCCCCGCCCCGACCAGCCTCCCGTCCACGCTGACCACAGGCAGGACCTCCGCCACCGACGAGGTCACAAAGATCTCCTCTGCCACCTGGATGTCCCCCAGGGTCAGGTGGCGCTCCCCACCTCGAACATGGAGATCCGCCAGCAGCTCCAGGAGCACCTGGCGGGTGATCCCTGGCAGCGCTCCCACTGCCAGGGGCGGAGTCATTACCTCCCCGTCCTTCACCAAGAAAAGGTTCGACATGGCGCCCTCAATCAGCTCCCCGTCGGAGCCAACCAGGATTGCCTCGGCGGCGCCAGCATCCAGGGCAGCCCCGCGCGCCCGCACATGGCCCAAGAAGCTCGTGGTC
>JAJRWW010000413.1 GCA_024276595.1 Myxococcota bacterium | reverse complement strand
GTGTTGCCGTCGTCACAGGCCTCCACCCCAGCCCGCACGTACCCGTCGCCGCAGACAGCCAACGCACAGGTGTTGAGGCACGCATCGGTGTTGTCGGCGTTGCCGTCGTCGCACTCCTCCAGCTCACTGGCGTCACCCACCGTCCGCG
Organism: Myxococcota bacterium; assembly: GCA_024276595.1. GTDB lineage: Bacteria > Myxococcota_A > Polyangia > HGW-17 > JAJRWW01 > JAJRWW01. The sequence continues at coordinate 11,901 of JAJRWW010000413.1, read as the reverse complement.
TGAACCCATCACCGCAGCTCGCCAGGAGACAGGTGGTCAGGCAGGCGTCGGCGTCACTCAGGTTTCCGTCGTCGCACTCCTCGCCGGCCTGGACGACGCCATCGCCGCAGCTTGGCAGGGCGCACGCGCTGGTGCACTCGTCGGAGTCGTCAGTATTTCCGTCATCGCAAGCCTCGACGCCCTGCCGCACAAACCCGTCTCCACAAAAAGCGATCTCGCAGCTTGTCGGGCAGGCGTCGCTGTCGTCCCAGTTGCCATCGTCGCACTCCTCGCTCTCCTGAAGGATGCCGTCGCCACAGCGCGGCATCCGGCAGCCGTTGGTGCACTCGTCGTAGTCCACGTGGTCACCGTCATCGCACTCCTCGCCGGCCTGAACGATGCCGTCGCCACAACGCGGCAAAGCGCAGGCGTTGGTGCACTCGTCATCATCGACCTCGTTTCCATCGTCGCAGGCCTCACCTTTTTCGACCTTGCCGTTTCCGCACACCGGGTTGTCTTCTCCGCAGCCGGATGCCAGCCCAAGGGTCAGGATCAAGCCGAGGATCGTGAGTACTTGTGATCGCTTGCCACGCATGGATATCTCCTTTTTGACTGCCAAAAGCGACGTAGCTCGAACCTGTCGCGCCACTTCACCGTGTTGTCCCAGGTTGTCGTGCCTACAAGGGTAAGTACGAGCGTGGGAGAGAGAGGATGCAATAATGGGGGAGCAATCGCGTTACGTAGGCGCAGGCGTAAGGATCTGCGCCGCATGACCCTCTGTAGCATCTCCCCGTGGGACCTACTGCAGGCATGCGGTCTGACCACCTGACACAGCCTGACAGGAGTAGCCCTCGTTCCAGCGGCAGTTGGTAGTCTGCAGGCACAGCTCGGCGCATGCGTCTTGGTTGCTGATCAGCATGGTGGTGCAGACGCCTCCGCTCGGACAGCTCGCAAGGGGGGACTGCGGGTTGCAGGAGGTGGATGAGCAGTAACCGCCCGGGAGCCCCGAGACCGACTCCGTCAGACACGTGAGCCCGCTGGCCGAGTCACAGTGGGTGTTGTTGAGACACGGATCACCGATCGCGCCCGCTTGGAGAGTGCAGGAGGTGGTGCAGCCGTCCAGGTTGTCGGTGTTGCCGTCATCGCACTCCTCGCCGAGCCCAGCCTCGAGGATTGCGTTCCCACAGCCGGGACAATCGTTGTCGTTGGTCGCATCGCAGCCCACTGGGCAGCAGCCATCACCGTCGTAGCAAGCCGTAATTGCCTGATTTGAGCACTCTGCCTGGCAGGTGCCGTCATTTGCCACCGTGTCGACGGTACAATCCACGCTGTCGTCGCAGTCAGCCTGGGTGGGGCAGGCGCCGGTTTGACCTGCGCTGATCGCTGTGTCGCAACTTTCACCAGACTCCACCACCGCGTTCCCACATACCACTGGGCAGTCGTCGTCCAGGGTGGAGTCCCCTCCGGCGGGGCAGCAACCGTCGCCGTCGATGAACGCCGTGATCTCCTGGTGCTCGCAGTAGGCCTGGCAGGTGCCACCGTCGACAAGGGTGTCGGTGGTGCATGGGTCCCCGTCATCGCAATCGGCCAGGGACGGACACGCCCCTGGCTGGCCCGCCGCGATTCCTGTGTCGCAGGTCTCCCCTCCACTGGGCTCAACGACCCCGTTTCCACAAACCGCGGTGCAGTCCCCATCGGTGTTGCTGTTACAGCCCGCTGGACAGCAACCATCCCCGGAGGTACATCCCGCTGGATCGTTGTCGCAGTAGGCCTGACACGTCCCGTCACCGAGCAATGTGTCCACGGTGCAGGGATCGCTGTCATCGCAGTCGGCCTGGCTGGGACAGGCGCCGGGTTGACCGGAGCTTATTCCGATATCGCAAGTCTCACCGGCGTCCAACACCCCGTCCCCACAAATACCCTGACAATCTCCATCTGCCGAAGGATCGCACCCGGGGGGACAGCAGCCGTCCCCGCCGGAGCACGTCGTGATGTCCTGATGCGCACATTCGGCCTGACATGTGCCGTCCTGGTCAAGCGTGTCGGTGGTGCAGGGCAAGCTGTCATCGCAGTCGGCAAGGGTCGGGCAGGCGCCGGGCTGGCCCGCGGTGATCGCAGTGTCACAGGTTTCGCCAGACTCGACCACGCCATTGCCGCACACCACCGGGCAGTCGCCATCGGTCAGGCTGTCCCCACCGGCTGGACAGCAGCCATCGCCAGAAACGAGCGCGGTAGTGATCTCATAGGTACACTGTGCCAGGCAGGTTCCGGAGTCACGAAGCGTCTCCATGGTGCAGGGATCGCCGTAGTCGCAGTCGCCGACCGACTCGGGACAGGCACCAGGTGAGCCGATTGCAACTCCCGTGTCGCACAGCTCCCCCGACTCCACCGCGCCGTTTCCGCAAACCACTGGGCAGTCCGTGTCCACGGTGGCGTCCCCATCGGCGGGGCAGCAGCCATCGCCTCCAATGTAGGAAGTGATCACGGGGAACTCGCAGCGAGCCGCACAGGAGCCGCCAGACACAAGGTTGTCCTCGGTACACGGGTTCGCGTCGGCGCATTCAGTTGGACACCCTCCCGGACTGCCAGGCAAGATGCCCGTGTCGCAGTACTCACCAGGACCCACAAGGCCGTCTCCACAGATGGCGCTGCAGTCACTGTCATCGGCAGGGCCGCACCCAGAGGGGCAGCATCCATCTCCGTGTGCGCACTCCGTGATCGGCTCGTGGAGACAGGCCGCCAGGCAAGTTCCGGCCCCTTCGAGGAGGTCGTTGGTACACGGATCCTGATCGTCACAGTCCTCGGGGCAGGCGCCCGGCTCGCCCGCGGCAAGGGCGGTGTCGCACCGCTCCTCGGTGGAGTGTACGACTCCGTCACCGCACACCGGTGGCTGATCGAGGAGCACCAGCGCCTCCACCACCCTCCCCGCTTCGATCACCACGAGAGCTGTTCCAAAGGCCGCTGGCTCTCCCTGGTATAGACCCCAGACCTTGATCAGGATCTCTCGCCCTCCGAGGTCTGGCGACAGCAGGATCACCGCTGACTCCTCCCCTGATACGATGGGCTCCCCGAGTGTATCGGGCAGAAGCCCAGGCTCGAACACCGCTGTTCCATCCCCGGCGTCGTAGCCTTCGAAACGAAAACGATCCACGAGGAAGGTCTGCGGATCGAACCGGATAGTGAGCCTCAGTGCGGCGTACTGGATGTCGCCGCCGCTGTTTCGGTCGCAGGAGCACAGCACGCAGAGCGTTACCAGGCTCGCGAGTATCGGTGTCGTAAGTGTCTTCATGGGTCACCTCCGATCCAGTGTGCCGAGGCTCCCGCTTGGGATCAGATCAGGGCTGCCGCTCGTTTGCCTGGCGCCGAGGACACCGCCCACCACCGCGGCCACCACCACCACCGCACCCGTGCCGATGGCTGTCCAGAACCACCAACGTCGAACCAGGGCGCGCTTCTGCGGTTTTCCGGAGGGGGGGGGCAAGTAGGCCGGCCGAGCCCTGGAGGGGACCACACGGACCTTGAGCCTGGGTCGTACACGCGCCACGGGTAGCTTTTTCCGCTGGAGCTTCTGCTCGAGTCCCTTGAGAATCCGCAGCACCATCTTTCGATTCGATGCGTCCGATGCCTGCAGGTAGCCCTTGTAAAAGAATATCGCCTTCTCGTAGTTCTTCAGCATCCTGTGGCACTGCCCGATGTTGAAAAGGAAGCCGGGATGGGAAAACACCTCGTAGGCCTTGGAGTACAACTCCAAAGCCTGGTTGAAGCGTCCGAGGTAGTACACCTTCTCGGCACGATCAAAAAGGAGCTTCGCACGTGCACGCTTGGCCTTGTCCTCGGATGGAGCTGCACCAGCCTCGTTGGTGGCGCCCGAGGATGAAAAAATGAGCAGTGCTAAGGCAACGCCAAGTAGCCTCGCAGGTCTGGTGACGGTCAAGAACATGGTTTACTCCTAGTGGCTGGTGTCATCGAAAGGGGTTAATCGTCCCCTGGTCAGTGCGCGGCGCCTTGGTGCCTCTGGGCCGTGCTACTCGAGGCTTGTTTGTTGACCGGGCTTTTCTCGATCTGGGCGTGCGGGTCGGTGCGAGAGCGCCGCTCGCTCTTCTTGCGCCCGGGGGCGCCGGAGATCGCACCAACTTGAAGTGCAAGCGACGGTTACGATCAAGGGGCACAACAACATTGCGGGGTTGGTATCCGGAGGCAGAGACACGGATCTGCCACGGACCCATGGCTTCGGTCACTTCAAGCACGAGCGGGGTCACTCCGATGGTCCTTGGCTCGGGATTCATCCGCTCTACCCTGGCTCCGGTGGGTGTGCTTTGAATCCCAAGCACCACCGGCGACAGCCTTCGCGCCTTCCCAGCATCGGCTGTTGGGTGCCTCTCTGGTGGCACGGCGGTTGCTTTTGGCCTACGACCACTCCCCGTGGAAAGGCCGGGCATCAGCCACGCTATCGCCAGGGTGACCAGGACAACGCCCAACAGCGGAATGGCCATCTTGCCCAATCTGAACCATGGGGCCGCTTCTGTTTCACCCACGGGTATTGGTGGAGCACCGGCTTGCAGCACAACCCCGCATTCCTGGCCTGCCACCTGCAGTGCGTCTCGAAGGGCCTCGGCCGATTCATGCCGCTCGTCTGGATCTTTCCTTAGACAACGCATTACCAGCTCGTCGCATATGGTCGGGAGAGATCGACCCGGACCAGTCTCCCTGAGCGGGGGCGGTGACACAGAGGTGTGCTGGTACACGAGGGCCATGCGCGTGGCCGCCTCGAAAGGGCGCTTGCCGGCAAGCGCCTCGTACAAAACGACGCCCAGCGAGTAGATGTCTGCCTTCCCGTCCACTGAGCACCCCTCGGCTTGCTCGGGTGACATGTATGCTGGAGTCCCCAGGGCCTCGCCGGTAAGCATGGTCTCGCCGGAGCGGCGGACAGACTCCTCTAGCTGGGCAATTCCAAAGTCGAGCACCTTCACGAAATCGTCCCGTTCGCCCTGGCGTGTCAGCAGCAGGTTCGAGGGCTTGATGTCCCGATGCACAATGCCTGCCCGGTGCGCGGCGGCGAGCGCGTCCGCCACCTGGTGGATAATATCCAGCGCTCGGACGGCTGGCAGCGGACCGTGCTTCACCAGCAGGTCTGCCAGGGTGGGTCCCTCCAACAGCTCCATCACACAGTAGGCCCCCTGGCGGTCGAAGACAAAGTCCGTGACCTCGACGATGTTAGGATGAGCGATCAGGTTGACTGCTCGGGCCTCCTCGAAGAAGGACTGCACCGCGTCGGCTCTTTGACCATAGGGTGACTTGAGCCGCTTGAGCGCAACCCGGCGTCCGAGTCGGACATGCTCAGCCTCGTAAACATGCGCCATGCCTCCCTCGCCCAGCAGCCGGACAATGCGGTAGTCGCCCAGCAGACGCACGTCCTGTGTGGCCTGCCCGCTGGTGTCTACTCCATGATTGACCATTGCGAATGCTCACTGGAAAGGGTTGAATGTGCCATAATCGCTCTTGGGGCGGGTTGCACGAGGACGAGCCCGCTTCTCCTTCTGCTTCCGGCTCCTGCGTCTTTTGGTGGATGATGACCGCCGACGACGCGAGCGGCGACGACGCGCTCCCTTGGGGTCCGGCCGTGACGCACCGTGGTCTACACGCTCCCTGCGAAGATCGACTGATATCGAGCGTGCGCCGTCGGGCTCGATCTTGGCTATGGCCTCCTGGAACCCCGACAGTCGGATCAGCACGCGCTGGCTCTTGACGCGGACAGCAATCCGGAGCGGCGTGCGGCCGAGAAACCGGCCGTCCGCCACGGCGAACACCTCGGCCCCGGAAGGTCGGCTGCGGAGAAGCACCAGCCGACCTCTGGCCCTGGGCTTGGTGCTGCTTTGCTCACCATCCTCCGATGACGTGGCACCCGCAGGCACATGCGTCATTGAACCTACGGAGTCGTGCCCACGGTTCGCGCTGCCTGGTTGCACAAGGAACACCCAGGCCGACAACCCGCTCGCTATAACAGCCAAGACCATGGCAAGCCATGTCAGCTTGTGCCAACGGACCCTTCCGCCAGCCCCAGCAAGGGCGCCGAGCGGCTTTCCATCTCGCACTGCGCGAAGCTGCTTGACCACTACGTCCATGGAGGGTTGCCTCTGCTGAGGGTCCTTGGAGAGGCAGGTCATGACGACAGTGTCCAACTCCTCCGAGATGGGTGCTCCTCCAGCTCCGGAGACGCTTGCATCCACCAAAGTTACGTCGCCTTCAGCCCGAGACAGCACGAGCGACGGGCGAGCTGGAATGTGCTCGAGCTGGCGACGGAGCACCTCGGCGAGCGTTCCTTCACGAAATGGCTGCTCGCCAGTGAGGAGCTCGTACAGGATGATCCCCATGGCATACACGTCGATCCGGGGATCCACGCTCAAGCCGTTCACCTGCTCGGGGGCCATGTACTCCGGAGTTCCGACGAGCTGGCCGGTCTGGGTCTTGAGGAAGGCGTCCTCGGTGGCCAGGAACTTGACAATGCCGAAGTCGAGCAGCTTGGGCCGGAGCTCGCCGTTGCTGCTTCTGGCCAGGTAGATGTTGTCCGGTTTGAGATCCCGGTGGACGATGTTCTTTCGATGTACCGCCACCAGGGCCTCGCAGATGGGCAAGACGATGGCCAGCGCTTCGCCGGGTGGCATCGGCGCCTCGCGCTCCAGGAAAGCGCTCAATGGCTCGCCTTCGAGATACTCCATCACGATGTAGGCAACGCCCTTTTCGGGGTTCGCGAAGTCAGTTATGTCGATGATGTTCGGGTGCCGGATCTGGTTGACTACCTGCGCCTCGCTGATGAAACGCTGGACCACCTCCTTGTGGCGCCGGTATTCGGGGTGAAGTACCTTGATCGCAACTCGGCGCGGAAGGAGCGTGTGCTCGGCCAGAAACACTATCCCCATGCCCCCCTCGCCCAGGCGCTCAAGCAGCCGGTAGCTGCCAAGCTCCTCACCCACCTCCGGGATCCTATTGGAGAGCGACGGCTCCGACTGCGACTCGCTGTCAAATCCCGTTACCACCTTTGCCTCGCTAAGGGACTCACCGTCATGGGGACAAAACAGCACCTCTGGTGGCCAGGTAGTCTTGCAGCGTGGGCAACGTCGGTTCTCGGTCATGATAAGTCTAACTAACGGCGCTCCGCGTCCAACGGGGCAATCCAAGCACGCGAGTCGTGTTCTCGAATCGACACCCAAGACCATCGGTCAAGCGATTCTCAACCGGATGGTTGGGATACCTGACGCAACGGATGTGGATCTCTGCTTCCTTTTGAAGACTACGAGCGACTTGCCGAAAAGATACACAGACGAAGTAGCCACCAAGGGAGAAGTGCGCTCGATCACGTACGAAAAGCAGAGCCCTTTCAGTGAGCAACCCCACACCTGTGCTGAAATTGGGCCGCTTTTTGGTTGTTTGAGAGCTTACGTCTTGGCTATACTATGATAGGTGAAGCAGGATCAGCGGCATAGGTTCCAGAAGCATCGGAGAATGGGCCGAACACGGCGCTTTCGAGCACGATGCGCTTGGTTCTTCAGTGCCTCCTCAGTTGGATTCGCCCTTCTCCTGCATGCTCCAGCCTCGAGCAAGCCGGCCATCGAGGCCAACGCAAACCTCTCGCTCGGTGCCGGTACCGGCTACGATGACAACGTGTTCTGGCGGATAGAGGACGATCCAGCCTACCATTACCCAGGGTCCGAGACCCAGGCCGCGCCCTATCCAGCCGTGGGCGACGGGTTCACGCAAATACTTCCTGTGCTCCAGGGGGGGCTTTGGCTGGCTGAGCGACATCGCTTGACGCTGGATTTCGGGTTGGACTTCCGGTGGTACTTCGAGCAGGAGTGGTCGACCTTGGCGGTGGGGAGGCTAGACTATGGCGTTCGGGTCTGGAGGCTCCTGTGGATTCATGTAGCGGCCGGAGGGCAGCTCTTTGACAGGGCGCTGTACCGGACAGACCGTTACTACCGAGGGGGCGCTGACCTCGGGCTCTCCTGGGCGCATCCGACCCGCTACTCGTTGCAGGCTCGTATGGGGGCCTGGATGCGGCGCTACCCCGACCCGCTCCGAGAGATCGATGGGGTCGCGCAAGACGATCTGGAGCACTTCGTTGACCTCTCGGTGGTCTGGAGGGCTCACAGCCGCGTGGATATCCTTGGGGGTTACCAGTTCGCCTGGTTGGTCTCATCCCGTGCCAATCACTCTTACCTCAAGCATGTCGCTCGGGTGGGGCTCCGCCTCAAGCTCCCCTGGCGGTTCGAGTTGAACATTGCCGCGCAAGTGGGAGTGTTGAATCTCCCCCGATATACACTCCCCGTGCTCGTCGACACCAATGAGCCCTCCGGGGCAACGGATATCCCTGTCGATCCCAATACGATCAACACTCCCGAGACCCCAGACACGGCGAGCACGCCCGACACCCCAGGTAGCTCTGGCACGCCGGCCACGCCAACTCCAGGAGCGGGTGCGACACCAGATGATCTGGCCGGCGCCCCTCAAGACGCCGTGTCGTCAACACTCACCGACCAGACCGCCCCGCGCAGGGACGTCTTTGTCAGAGGCAGCGCACGGCTCTGCTGGACGGCGACGCGCTACCTGGACATCTGGGCCACCTACAGCGTCCTCGGCGTCTGGGGAAACTGGTCGGGAGATACCTGGTCGAGCCACCGACAGCAGATCTCTGTCGGTATCTCGGTGCGCTGGGGTGGTCAGCAGCGCTCACGGACACCCGCACTGGCGCCGGATTTCCGGACGGAGCCCTCCACGGATGGTAGGAGGCGGGTCACCTTCACGCTCCGGGCCCCCAAGGCAAGGTCTGTGTCTGTTCTCGGTTCTTTCAACGGCTGGGACGCCCGTCGTGGAGCCATGCGACGCTCATCAAGCGGGCGTTGGCGCTTGTCCATAAGACTGAAGCCCGGACGATACGTCTACACATTTGTCGTGGACAACAGGACCGTTTCGAGCCCCCCCGGAGCCAGGCGCCTGGTATCAGACGGTTTTGGTGGCCACAACGGAGTGCTCGATGTCGACTAGGACTGGGACCGGTGGGGAGACCCAACGCGCGGGCCTGAATCCTTTCGAGCGCTTACTCGTATAAGTAGGCGAGAGTGGTTGATCGTGAAGCATGTGCTCGCATACTTGATCGCTGCCGGCCTGATGATATCTGGCTCCTCGGCACGGGCTCGCTCACTTCTGGACGATCCCAGGCTCGCCCCAGTGCGCTCCGGCCTCTCACTGGTTCTCAGCGACCTGTCAAGGCGGGGAATCGACGCCTCACCCGTACGTTCCAAGATCCGCGAGGGGCTCGCCAAGCGAGTGCCTGCAGCACGCTTACTCCAGGTCGTTCGCCGCCAGGGCGGCTACCTACGCGAGGGGAATGAAGTGCTCCAACGCATGTACGGCCGGAAGGTGCCAGCCGGTTTGCTGCGTGCTTACTCCGATGCCAGGCTCAGCGGAGTGGTTCGCAATCGATTGACAGGATTGTTGAAGCTGCTGAAGACCAAGAATAATCGTCGGTGGGCCGTCCGAATGGTGGATGTCCTCACAGATCTGGTGGCGAGAAGGTACTCGATTTCCGCCACGTACGGGATGATCATCAAGCTTGTCCGTAAGTCCAGGTTCAAGCAGGTCCTGCAGCTCAGAGGCACCCTGGTCCGCCTCCGCAAGAGATACGGGCTTTCTGTGTCAACCGCTGGGATCATCTTGTACAAGGCTCTCGTGAGTAACGGTGTTGATCTACCAAGGGCAGTCGTGAGCTTGTCACGTCACCTCCCAGCCGTGCGCCAGCCGGCCACACCAACCGGCACCACCACCCCATCCACCTCCGGGGAAGGCCACAGGCCGTAGATTTCCTACAGGGAGATCACCGAGTTGGAGCCCCCGAAGCCGTCCGAGCGCCTTGATGCGCTCGGATCCGGAACCCACTGCTTGCCGTCCACCAAGAAAGCATAGTTGTAGGTGCCGCGCTTCAGACGTAACTGTATTCTCCAGATCCCGTCCCCTTCGGGGTCCTCAAGCCGGGTGGCACCTTTGCGCCAGCCGTTGAAATCTCCCACCAGCGCTACGCTCTGAGCCTTTTTGGCCAGCAGTCTGAATTGAACCACCACGATCTCGGGTTCGCAACGAGGGGGCCGCACGGCGAGCTTGACGTGGCGAGCAATATCGGGCGGGTGATGGGCCACAAGCGGAACGGACTCGGTCGAGGGCACCATCCGGCCGGCGCCAAGGACAAAACCCACGATGCCACCGATCACGAGCGCAACAAACAGTACCACGACCGCCGGGATTGGGCGCATCCACCATGGGTGTACAAACGGCACCGCTTGTTTTCGAACTCGACCCATGATGCGGTCCGTCAAAACAGGGTCTGCCTGGGCCTCGTGCAGGTCTGCAAGCGACTCCGCGATCCAACGAGCCCGGGCGAGCTCGGCAGCAAGATCGGGATCCCGCTCGCAGCGCACCTCCAGCTCGCGTAGCTGTGTATCCGACAGCTCGCCGTCGATCGCCCGGCGGATCCACTCTGCTCGCCTCATGGATCGAGCTCCTCTCCGAGCATGGAGGCCAGCCGGGCACGCGCTCGGACAACGCGGATTTTCAGTGTGGTAATCGGCAGTCTCAGGATACTCCTGATCTCCTTGTAGGTGAGCCCCTCGACGTCCTTTAGCACAAGCACCAGGCGGTACTTCTCGGGCAGCTTCATCACCGCCAGCGTCAGCCGCTCGTGCACCTCACGACGCTGGTTGGCCTGCTCCGGATTGTCATCCACCGACACGTACAGAGCGTCGCTGGCAGACACGTCCACCGTCGAGGGCCGCTCCCGCCGCTTGTGACTCTTTAGGAAATCCTTGCAGTTGTTCACGGCGATCCTGAAAAGCCACGGCGCAAAGGAGCGCCTGGTATCGAAAGCGTCGATCCGACAGAAGGCGTTGAAAAAGGTTTGCTGCATCAGATCCTCGGCATCCGCTCGCCCACCGACCAGCCGGAGACAGATCGATCTTACGGAGCCCTGGTATCGCTCGACGATCACCCGGAACCGATCCACTTCACCAGCTATAACCTGGCGAATAATCGCTGTCTCGTCTGGGAAAGGGCCGGTTCGCTCGGCCATCGCTATGAGTAACGAATTGTCATAATAGTCGAGTTCAGGTTCGTCGTTTGCTCGGTCCGTCTCACTCCGTCTCATGCGGCAAGCGCAGATAACACTATCTTAGGATGAGCAATAGTTGCACAAATGGACTCCGGGGCGCAACGGACCGTGGGCACCATGTGTCCGGGCAGTCCAAATGGCAGTCTGAGCCACACTCTAAATCCTAGCTCGCGTTGCCATTGTGAACCGGGCTAACATCCTCCTCGCAGCTCATCGTGCAGCCCGTGCCTGCGTGACCGATGCAGATGTCTTGGCCGCCATCATCCATACGACTGAAGCAACCTTCAGGATACGCCCAAGGGCAAAATCGTGTATATTCCTCGTGTTGAATCTCATGGAGTCTGTGCAAACGACCATCGCTGATCGCCCCATCCACAGATCCCGGATATGACGTGGGAGATGGTGAAGGAGCGCCTGGGCTACAGCGAAGAAGAGCTCGCGCTGTCCAAGAGCGACCGGCGAAACGCCAAAGCCATGGCCGCGGCTCCCGAGATAACGAGATGGCCTTCCAGCGCGCCGGCTGCTTCCATGTCGCCGTCCCGTGTGGCGGCCGGGGGGACGCGATCATCGAGGCCAGGCTCGCGGACCGCGACCAGGTGGCCACAGGCTGGAGCCGGTGAGCGCCCCAAGCGGGGCGCGGCCCTCGGGGCGCGGCCCTCGGGGCGCGGCCCTACCCCGGGCCTGATAGGCTGCAGAACCCGTTGATGCACACGTTGGTGGTGTCGCAGCAGTCCGCGTCGATGGTGCAGGCCTCCTGGAGACCGCTGCAG
>JAJRWW010000412.1 GCA_024276595.1 Myxococcota bacterium | reverse complement strand
GGTGACGCCACAGGCCGGGGTGCCGCCGCAGGCCGGGGTGGCGCCGTAGGCCGCGGTCGCGCCGTAGGCCGCGGTCGCAGAGGAGTGACGTGGCGGACGCTCCTTTTGACCCGCTCCGGGTAGTCCTCCACCCGGTGTCGTACCCCGCCAAGGTACACGCCAGCGACCACCGCCGGGAGAGCTAGCAGGAGCAGGACCGTCAGGGGCCAGGAGATCCGCCTGGGCGCCACGCCGCCGCCAGGAGCCTCGCCAGGAGCCCCACCCACCGAGGGGCCACGTGGCCCCCCCCCATGGGACACGACACTGTGGGTCTCGGAAGGCTCGGCCATGACCGATGCTACCTCGAAGCGGGGCCGAAAACCAGCCGGAGGAGGGCCCTCGAATCGCTGGCCACGCCGCGCGATGCCTCAGCGACAGTCGGGACAGAGCCGGAAGTCACCGAGGGGCTTGCCCGTCTGCCTGGCAAAATGCATGAGCTGAAAGGTTGGGGCAAAGGGGTAGCCACAGTCCTCGCACACCCTCATGGGGAGCGAGCGCTCCCAGCGCACTATGGTGCGCATTGTGTGGGACTCCTCCATCTTGATGCAGTCGGCAGGGCACGTCTCCACGCAGGCGCCACAGGCTATGCACTCCTTGGATGGCTCCCCAAAAGGTGGGCGCGCGTCTTTATTCACGCCGCGGCCCACGAAGCCCAGGGCGTCCACTCCCACCACGTCCCGGCAGATCTGCACGCAGAGCCCACAGAGGATGCAGTCTGCGTCCGACCGGGAGAAGCGCACCTTCTCCACCCCATACTCGGCGGCCAGGTCCTGCAGCCGCCTGGCCCTGGGAGAGCGCGCCAGCAGCAGCTCGATGATCATCCGCCGGTTGCGGTTGATCCTCTCCGAGGTGGTGACCACCTCGATGCCCTCCAGGGCGGGGTAGTTGCAGGAGGTGGTGAGCTGGGTGCGCTTGCGGCCGTGGGAGGTTCGGGTCACCTCCACCAGGCAGAGGCGACAGGCGCCGTAGGGCTTCACCGCCTCGTGGTAGCACAGGTGCGGGATACGAAACCCCTGCTCCTTGGCGATCTTCAGCAGGGACTCGCCGCGCTGGGCAGAGACGGTCTTTCCGTCGATGGTGAACTGGATCATCGCATGACTCCCGTGTCGATGCTCACGGCGCCGAACTTGCAGCTCTCGAAGCAGATGCGGCACTGGGTGCACTTGTCCTGGTGGATCTCGTAGGTGTCACCCTTTTTCTTCTCGCCCGTGATGGCTCCATAGGGGCAGTTGCGCAAGCAGAGGTTGCAGCCGTTGCAGTCCTCGTTGATGGAGAAGTGGATCATGGGCTTGCACACCTTGGCGGGGCACTCCCGCCGGAAGATATGCGCCTCGTACTCCTCGCGGTAGTAGCGCAGGGTGGAGAGCACCGGGTTGGCTGCCGTCTGGCCCAGGGCGCACAGCGATGCGTCGCGCACGACCTCTGCCAGCTCGTCCAGCAGGCTCAGGTGGTCGGGCGTTGCCCGGCCCTCGCAGATGTCGTCGGTGATCTGGTACATGCGCTCGAGCCCCTCCCGGCAGCTCGTGCACTTGCCGCAGGACTCGTCACGGAGGAAGTTCAGGAAGTACCTGGCGAAGTCCACCATGCAGGTGTCCTCGTCCAGCACGATCATTCCGCCAGAGCCCATCATCGAACCGGCCTTGGTGAGCTCGTCGAAGTCCACCGGGCGGTCCAGGAACTCCTCGGGCAGGCAGCCCCCCGATGGGCCTCCGGTCTGCACCCCCTTGAAGCGCTTGCCGTCCCGCACTCCCCCGCCGATGTCGTAGATTATCTGGCGGAGGGTGGCACCCATGGGCACCTCCACCAGGCCGGTGTTGTTCACCTTCCCCACCAGCGAGAAGATCTTGGTGCCCTTGGATCCCCCCCAGGGGCTCTCGGAGACGTCACCCGTGCCGATGGATGTGTACCAGTCCACCCCCTTGCTCACGATGAGGGGCACGTTGGCCCAGGTCTCCACGTTGTTGAGGTTTGTGGGCTTGTCGTACAGGCCCTGCTCCACCGTGTGGATGTGCTTGGAGCGGGGCTCCCCAACGAAGCCCTCGATGGACGCCATGAGCGCCGTGGACTCTCCGCACACGAAGGCGCCGCCGCCGCGGGTGATCTGGATGTCGAAGCTCAGCCCGCTGCCCAGGATGCTCTCACCCAGAAGGCCCGCTTCCCGGGCCTGGGCGATGGCCGCGGTGAGATTGCTCACCGCCAGGGGGTACTCGTTGCGCACGTAGATGTAGCCCTGGGTGGAGCCGATGGCGTAGGCCCCGATGAGCATCCCCTCCAGCACCGAGTGGGGGTTGCCCTCCAGCAGGGAGCGGTCCATGTAGGCGCCGGGATCCCCCTCGTCGGCGTTGCAGATCACGTACCGCGGCTCCCCGGGGGCCTCGGCGCAGCTCTTCCACTTGACCCCCGTGGGGAAGCCGCCACCCCCCCTGCCGCGGAGGCCGCTCTGGATCACCATGTCGATGACCTCGGGGGGCTTCATCTCCTCGAGGACCTTGGCCAAAGCTCCGTATCCGCCAATGGCCAGGTAGTCGTCCAGGGAGTCGGGGCGGATGCGGCGCCCTGCCGCGAGCAGCTCCTGCTGCTGGTGCTTGTAAAAGGGGATGTCCCCCTCTTTTTGGATCCGCTCGCCAGAGACCGGATCCACGTACAGCAGGTCCTCGATGACCTCCCCACCAGC
>JAJRWW010000411.1 GCA_024276595.1 Myxococcota bacterium | reverse complement strand
CGGCACTCCACCCTGGCGTCGATGTGGTGGTGAGCCAGGAGCCTGCCCACGCGCTCTCGCAGGAGCACGAGGGACGCCTCCTCCTGCTCCCAGAGCCCGGCAGCCTCCCGGGCGAGGGCCTCGTAGGAGTCCGGCTCCAGGACCTGGAAGGAGAGGTCCTCCAGCCTCCTGCGGAGCTTGCGCAGGCCCAGGCGGCCGCACAGGGGCACGAAGATGTCCATGGCCTCGGTGGCGATCTCCACCGTGTTGGGCGGAGACTCCTCCGGGTGCTCGCGTAGGTGCTCCAGCTCACCCACCCTCAGGGCCACTGCCAGCAGGACGGTGCGCAGGTCAGAGGTGAACGACTTCAGGAGAGCTTGCGTCTCCTTGCTTGGATGGGGCTGGGCTCTGGGCGCGCCGCGGGAGGGGGCCTTTACCGCGGCGGCCAGGTCGTAGATGCGCTGGCCAAAGGTCGAGTGGATGTGCTCCCGGGTCACCTTCCGGCTCCACAAAAGGGGTGCCAGCAGCACGCTGGAGAGGGCGTCGGCGTCCGCCTGCTGGGCGAGCAGAGCGTTGGCTGCCCTGGCCAGGGACATCTGCCCCGCCGGGTCCAAGGACTCTGCAAGGCGGAGGGCGCGCTCCACAGCCGCCGCCGACCCCTCGTCGAGCTTCTGCCGGACGCCTTGCAGGAGCAGCTCGGTGGGGGAGGGGAGGGGCCCCGACGGGGAGCCCGGGGCGACCCCATGGGCTGCGTCGCGCAGAGCGCTAGCCTTCCTTGCGCCTGGGTCTCCCCTCGGGGATGAGCGATCCGTGGAGGGAGGGTCCAGTTGTGTCTCTCTCCGCGGCGGAGAGCCCTGCCCGGGAGGAGAGACAGTGGAGGGTTGCTCCCGGGGCACGGGGTCGCCAGATAGCGGCATTTCTCAGGTCCCTTCTTTCGAGCGGGCGCCAGGGCTGCGAGCGCTCGCAGTCTCATAAACCCGCAGGCCCCGGCGCGTATTCCCCCAACCCCGTAAAGGCCCAGGTCACTGGCTAAGGCAATGGTATTGCAGGTGAAAAAAATCGCTCTCGGGCAGTTGACGCGTCGAGGTGCGATGATTATCCAGTGTGTTGTACGCGGCCACCACAAGATGTAGCGGCCAGCGGGCCACCGGGCAGAAGGGGTGGCCTCCCGCCGCACCTGTGGGCAGCCCTTCCCGGGGGCTGGGCCGTTTCACATAGCAGGACATATGGCGTGGGTCCACGAATGACCCAGAGGAGGTTGCAATGCTTACCCGATGGAACGATTTTGAGCGAAGCCTGGCAATGTTGGATGAGTTCCGGCGGCGCATGGACACCCTGTTCTCTGGTTTCGATCAGGGGGCCTTTCCAGCCGCCACCGCCACCTGGCCGAGGGTGAACCTGTACGACGCGGACTCCAAGGTGATCCTGGAGGCGGAGCTCCCGGGGGTGGCCAGGGACGACCTGGACATCACGGTCACCCGCGACACCCTCTCGCTCGCCGGCGTGCGCAAGACCGATGTCCCCGAGGGCTACTCGGTGCATCGGCGAGAGCGTGGAGAGGTGCGGTTCTCCCGCAGCTTCGCGCTGCGCGACAAGGTGGATCCAGAGAAGGCGAGCGCCAAGCTGCGAGATGGCGTGCTCACCGTGACCCTTGAGAAGGCCCCCGAGGCCCAGCCGCGGAAGATCGCCCTCAAGTCCTGATCGGACATCAGAGGGAGAAAGGAGGAAGCCATGAGCAACGAGATGGTCAAGCAGGAGACCCAGACCCCCGAGCGGGTCAGCGAGCGTCCCTCGGTGGCTCCGCTGGTGGATCTGTACGAGAACGGCGACGAGCTGCTTCTGGTCGCCGACATGCCCGGGGTGCACAAGGACGGCCTGGACATCCAGTTCAGGGACGGGGTGCTCTCCCTGGAGGGGCGACGCGAGGCCGGGCGAGAGGGGGCCAGCCTGGTGCGTGCGGAGTACCGGGTGGCCGACTTCGTCCGGCACTTCACCGTGCCCGACGGCATCGATGTGGAGAAGATAGACGCCTCGCTGTCAGACGGCGTGCTGAAGCTACGGCTCCCGAAGGCGGCGGCGCTGAAGCCACGGAAGATCAAGGTGAAGGCTCGCTGATCCCTTCGCCACGCCGCCCCTACACCGGCAGGAGGTGCGAAGATGCGTAAGGTCGAAGAACACAGATCTCTACTGCTCACTGCTGTAGGGGCGGCGCTGGCCACTGCCCTGCTTCTGAGCGCGGCACAGGGACCCATGGGCTGCTTTGGAGAGAGGAGCGGGGTCTCACGAGTCACGGCGGAGGGGAGGCCGCCCGCAGTGCTCTTGCCTTCGCCAGCCCTCGCCCTTGCCGGCGGAAAGGCGGCGCCCAGGGCGGTGAGCCTGGCCGGTGTGGCGGAGCGGGCGCTGCCCAGCGTGGTGAACATCTCCAGCACCAAGGTGGTGCGTCATCCCGGCGCGCGGTACCTCATGCCCTTTGGGGCGAACCCGTTCTTCAGGGAGTTCTTTGGAGAGCAGCTTCACCGCTTTCGGATGCCCAAGGAGCACCGTGAAAAGAGCCTTGGCTCGGGGGTGATCGTCTCGGCGGACGGCGTGGTGTTGACCAACTACCACGTGGTGGCGCACGCCAGCAAGATAACCGTCACGACCCACGACAAGCGGGAGTACGGGGCCAAGATAGTGGGCAAGGACCCCAAGAGCGACCTGGCCGTGATCAGGCTCCAGGGCAAGGTGTCGGGTCTTCGGCCGCTACCCTTCGGAGACTCCGGGAAGCTCCGGTTGGGAGACTTCGTGCTGGCCATTGGAAACCCCTTTGGGGTGGGGCAGACCGTGACCATGGGGATAGTCTCGGCAAAGGGCAGGGCGAACGTTGGGATAGTGGACTACGAGGACTTCATCCAGACCGATGCCGCCATCAACCCGGGCAACTCCGGCGGCGCGCTGGTGGACATGAACGGTCGGCTTGTGGGGATAAACACGGCCATCCTTTCCCGCAGCGGCGGGTACCAGGGGATCGGCTTCGCGATCCCCTCCAACATGGCCCGCCCCATCATGCGCAGCCTGCTCAAGACAGGCAAGGTGGTGCGAGGTTTTCTGGGGGTCTCCATCCAGGACCTCACCCCGGCCCTGGCGCGAGGGATGGGCCTTGGCAATGTGCGCGGGGTCCTTGTCTCCGACGTACAGCCCAAGAGCCCGGCCGACAGGGCGGGCCTGCGTCGTGGGGATGTGATTCAGAGGGTCAACGGCGAGCGGGTTCGCAGCAGCGCCCGGCTGCGGAACATCATCGCGGCCCAGGGCGCCGGCGCAAAGGTCTCCATAGCCCTCCTGCGGGGTGGAAAGCGCATCACCCTCTCGGCCCAGCTCGGCACCCTGAAGCAGGCCGCCCGGCTCAGCGCGCGGATCAGGCCCAGGGAGGGCGCCCTGGGAGGGATGGAGGTGGGAGCCTTGAGCGAGGAGGCCCGGCGCGCCTACCGAATCCCCCGCCGTATTCGCGACGGCGTCGTGGTCAAGAAGGTGACGCCCTTTACCCCGGCCGCCATGTCCGGCCTGCGCCGGGGAGACGTGATAATGCAGGTCAACCGGCGAGATGTGCGGAGCGTCAAGGAGTTCCTGGACCTGTACAAGAAAGCTCGTCACAACGTGGTGCTGCTTGTAAGCCGCCGCGGATCCACCTTCTACCTGGTCATCAGCAGATAGAGCCCACCCACAACAGCCCACGTGCGCAGGGTCGGCTACGCCCATCTCCCGGGCATGAGCAAGGCGTCACATCTGCGGGCCCCAGCTCACTCGACGCACACCCGGGCGGGCGGCGATCCGGTGGACGACCTCGGCCGGTCTGAGCTGTCCCCGGGCGCGTATGGAGAGCTTGACATGGATCAGCTTCGCCGCGACGTCCACGTCGATGCAGGTGTCCATCACGCGCAGCCCCGACTCCTTGGCCAGGGCCTGGATCTCATCGGGTGAGGGAGCGGGGGAGGCTGTGTCCGTCTCCGTCTCCACGTGGAGCACCCGGTAGACCTGTCCCTTGAGCAGGCGCTCCACCAGGTGGAGCCCCCAGAGGATTCCTAGCGCGCCCACGGTCGCCACGGAAGCCAGGGCGAAGTGGCCTTGGCCGAGAACGATCCCCAGGGAGGCAACGAACCAGATGCCGGCGGCGGTGGTGACCCCTCGCACAATGTCGCCGAGCTTGATCACCACGGCCCCACCCAAAAAACCGACCCCGGTGACAATACCCGCGGCGACCCTCCCGGGGTCCACGCGCACCACGTGCTGCTCTGCCACGGTCCAGCTAGCCACGCTCAGGTAATGCGAGACCACCATCACCATGGTCGAGCCAAGGCAGACCAGCATCATCGTCCTCAGGCCCGCCGGACGCCCGCGCAGCTCTCGCTCCAGGCCAATGAGGCTGCCCAGGAGCACGGCCATTCCCAGCTTGGCGAGGGTGGCAGGTAACAATCCAAGCTCGAACATCGAGTGCCTCCATCTGCCAGGTTGCTACCATAACGAGCCCGATCATTCGAGCCCCAGATGCCGCGGTGCGGCAATCAAAGCGATTGATCGAGCAGCCGCAAAGCTGATATGTAGTAACCGACTATCAATAGGAGGAGCACATGTCACCCAGGTCAAGGATCGCCTTTGGGCCCATCTGTGTGCTGGGCGCTTTGACGCTGGTTACGTCCTGCGGTCCAGTGGATCCGAGCAACGGCAACCAGAGCGGCAACAACAACGGGAACGTCAACCAGAACTCCAATGGAAACGACAACAGCATCCCGCCCGACGCCTCGGTGGCGGACCTGGTGCGCGTCCAGGGCGTGGTCTGGAGCCCCGGTGCGGACAAGGCGGCCACCCAGCCATCCAACCGGTTTCCCATCCCGGGGGCGGTCGTGATCGCCTACTCCCAGCCGCCTCCCGACCTCCCGCAGCACATGTACTGCAACGAGTGCGTGGAGATTGCCAGCGGCACTCCCAACGTGTTCGCCGACCCCGTCGACGGCAGCTTCGAGCTGCTGCTGCTCCCGGGGCGATCATACTACCTCGCGGTTCAGAAAGGGGAGTTCAGGCGGGTGAGGCAGCTCGACGTCCCGGACACCCCTGGCCAGGTCTACGTCATCGAGGGCTCGGCGCCGGGCGGCCCTGCCCCAGAGCTCACCACCCTCCCCAACCACACGGACCTCTCCATCGGAGACAACATCCCGAGGATCGCCATTGTCAAGGGCGCCTGGGAGGACCAGCGGGCCATGTGGGAGGCGCTCGGCTTTGACTACGACGGGGAGGTGGCCTTCTTCGAGCCTGACCTTTGGGATCCTGGTGAGGTGGGCACGCTCATCAACGACTACGGCCAGCTCTCCCAGTACAACCTCCTGGTGCTCCCCTGCGGGGCCCTGCTGCCCACCGGGCAGACGGCCAAGGACAACCTCAGGCAGTATGTCAAGGAGGGGGGCAAGCTGTACATCGACGACTTCAGCTACGACTATGCAGAGCAGGTGTGGCCCGAGTTCCTGTCTTACTACGTGCGAGATGACGACGCTGGCGGCACCGACTTCGTGTGCGGGGACACCTCCAGCACGCCCCAGGAGGCGTGCAACGACTGGGCATCCGCGTACAGCTTCACGGGCTACCCCGCGGATCCGGACTTTGCAGCATGGATCAACCTCCCGGAGGTCAACGGCGGCGGGAGCATCACCCTGGAGGGGGCGTGGAACAGCATCTACGAGCTGGGTGAGGGGGAGATCGGCATCGACCCCGAGTGCATGGGCAACTGCGGCCCCAACGGGGAGGTCTACGCCCTCCCCAAGATCTGGATGGAGGGGGACACACCCGCTCCCGGTGGGACCAACCCTGCCACGGTCTCCTGGCCCTTTTACTGCGGCAAGGTGCTGTTCACCGTCTACCACACCCACGGGAGCGGTGGCGGATCCGACTACCAGCTCATGCTCCAGGAGAAGATCATGATGTACCTCATCATGGAGGTGCAGACCTGCTCCGTGGGGCCCATCGTCGAGTAGCGCACGTCGCCACCAGGGCGTCCAGGCAGGGGGGCTAGCCGGGGCTCGGCAAGGCCTTGGAGAGGTGCTGCTCCAGGTGGTCCATTGCCATTCGGATCCGGCCGAGGGGGCCGTCGGCGCGCGCGGCTATTCCCAGGACCATGCCTGAGGTCGTCCCGGGGATGGCCCTGAGCAGGATGACTGCGCTCGGGTAGGTGAGCTGAACCTCCTTTGCCGAGCCCAGGGAGATGAGGCTGCCAGCCGTATCGGCCTCCCCGAGCATGGTGACAAAGGCTGCGGCGGCGTGCTCCAGGTGGAAGGACTCGTCCGCCGAGTGGCCATCGACGATCATCCCCT
Organism: Myxococcota bacterium; assembly: GCA_024276595.1. Lineage (GTDB taxonomy): Bacteria > Myxococcota_A > Polyangia > HGW-17 > JAJRWW01 > JAJRWW01. Next base: position 1,218 of record JAJRWW010000411.1, on the reverse strand, counting down.
CCTTGTTGAAGATGCCAGCCGCCATGAATCCAGGTACGGTCTTTTGGGCGTCGGTCCACAGAGACATAGGATCTCTCCTTTTGGATACTGATACACTATTACAGGCATTCAAGCAAGGACCGTGCCACATATTGCGGCGGAGAATACCACTTGTTTTGGCGGTGATGGGCCTTCGTCCACTCTGCCTGGCTGTTGCATTGTGATGTCAATTGCAACACTGCAACAGCTCCGCCAGGCGGCAGGGAGTGCTCAGAGAGGCACGTTGCCGTGCCGGCGGGGCGGCCGGGGCTCGCGCTTGTGCCTGAGCGCGAGCAGCGCCGCCAGGATCCGATCCCTGGTCTCGGCCGGCTCGATCACCTCGTCTATGTAGCCGCGGGAGGCCCCCACGTAGGGCGACGCGAAGCGCTCCTGGTAGTCGGCCACGAGCTCGGCGTGCCTCGCTGCCTTGTCCTCGGCCTCGGCCAGCTCCTTTCGGAACACGATGTTGACCGCGCCCTCTGGGCCCATCACCGCCAGCTCTGCCGTGGGCCAGGCGTACTCCACGTCGGCGCCGAGGTGCCTCGATCCCATGGCGATGTAGGCGCCACCATAGGCCTTGCGGATGATGGTGGTGATGAGGGGCACGGTGGCCTCCGAGTAGGCGTACAGCAGCTTCGCGCCGTGACGGATGATCCCCCCGTGCTCCTGCTGGATTCCGGGCAGAAACCCGGGGACGTCCACAAAGGTGATGATGGGTACGTTGAAGGCGTCGCAGAATCGAACGAAGCGTGCCGCCTTGTCCGAGGCGTTGATGTCCAGACAGCCGGCAAAAAACTGCGGGTTGTTGGCGACAATCCCCACCGACAACCCACCCAGACGGGCGAAGGCGGTGATGATGTTGGGGGCGTACCTGGGGGCGACCTGCATCACAGTTCCCGGGTCCATCAACATCTCCAGCAGGGGCAGCATGTTGTACAGGCGGCGCGGGTTGTCGGGCACGTGAGCGGTGATCTTCTCGGCGTTGTCCGGGAGGTCGGTTGGAGGCTCCAGCGCGGGGGGAAGCTCATCGCAGTTGCCAGGCAGGTAGCCCAGCAGGCGGCGGATCTGAGCGATGCAGTCCTCGTCGTTCTTGGTTGAGAAATGCGCCACCCCAGACTTGCTGCACTGGGGCCCTGCGCCGCCCAGGGCGTCCATGGTGACATCCTCCCCGGTGACGGTCTTGATGACCTGCGGCCCTGT
>JAJRWW010000410.1 GCA_024276595.1 Myxococcota bacterium | reverse complement strand
GGCGCAGCCTCACGTGGCGCCACCCTCCTGCGCCATGTGAGGCGAACGGTCTCCAAGCGGCGCCTGCTGCGCCCGACCATGCTCCAGCCGGTCATCGCCGCGCTGCCGGTGGTCGTGGAGGGGAGCAGCATCCGCCTGGAGGCGCGCATTCGCCCTTGGCACGCCAGAGCGCTCATGGCGGTGCTCCACCGCCTCATCGAGAGGTGATCGACCTCCATGGGAGGTGACCGCACCCTCAGCTCTCCGATCTCCTGCGGAGCTCGAAGTGCTGGTGGACCTGGTGCACGAAGGTCTCGAGCTGGATGCGCTGAGAGGGCCCCTCGCTGCCCCCATAGGCAAGGGCCACCATGGGCAGACCGCCGTGATCCTCGCGTATCGCCGGGATCATGGCGCCGGCGCTCGTGCCCACCATGCAGTTGATGCCCGCGGCGCTGATGACGCCGTCCGCCCCCCGGCGAGCGAAGTCCACCATCTTGCACACGATGTCCCGCACCAGGTGGGTGGTCTTCGTGCCGCAGTAGGGCTCAGCGAGTCGTTGCAGATCCATGCCGGGCGGCTCCTGGCAGAAGAACCGGAGCTCGTCGTCCAGCTCCTGTGCGAGACGCGTGGACTGCCCCCGAAACATCACGCCCATGAGGGCCTGCCCAAGGGCCTCCCCCACGAGCCCCCTCTCCGCGTGCCTGACAGCGTTGGTGGGAGCCTCGAACTCGGTGGAGCCCCCAAAGAAGGGGCTTGGCCACACTGTGCACCCGAGGGACTCCAGCTTGTGAAACAGCCCCGCGTTGCCGAGGCGATTGATCCGCGAGTACAGGTCCCCGGTGACCCCCACCAGGGGGCGCGGAGTGGCCGGGCGCAGGTCCACCGAGCGCAGCTCCTGGAGGCATCGCCGAAAGCTGGCTCGCATGTCCTCTCGCCGGGCGATGGTCTCCTCCATCATCAAGAAGCAGCGGTCCAGTGCGGCGTCCACGCTCCCGGGGGCCACCTCCCGGGGGCGCAGCCGGCAACCGATAATGATCAGGTAGTCCACGGTGACCAGGCCGTCGAAGACCCATGACATGCCGTGCATGCCGAAGATCTTCATCATCTCACCCACGTGGGGATCCCACACCTCGATGGGAGATCCGAGCTGCCTGGCCACCAGGCTGAAACCATCCGCGTACTGCGGCATGAGGCAGGGGAGGCGCGTCCCAGGCACGAAGAACCTGTCCCCCTCCACCACAGGGCGATGCCGAATGAGTCGGGCCAGCTCACCGGCCACGAGGGTGTAGGGGTGGCACTCGCGACCACAGCTCACCTCCTCGCCCATGCGTGCAGACTGCTCGTCCGGCGGTGGAAGCACGGTGGTCCTGTGCCCCAGCGCCCTCAGGGCGCCGGCAAACACGTGGGCGTGGCCGTAGAAGTTGGGCACGAACACCCTCCTCCTGGGCCCATGGGCGTCCTCGCGCACCATGTCTGGCCGCCGGATCCTGCGCCCCAGCGAAATGTGGCGCCCGGCGCGCTCGTACTCGGCCATCTCGTCGCCGAAGGCCTCCAGGCGCGTCACCATTCCGGCCTCTCCCCGGTGCTCGTCGAACTCCAAAAAGAGCCTCGGGCGCGCTCCCACCAGGCGCTCCAGGTGCTTGGTGGTAAAGGCGTCCGGACCACAGCCAAAGTTCGAGACCAGGATGGGGTGAAAGCCACGGCGCCGGGACATGACCTTCAGGGCACGCACCTGCTGGCGGTTGAATGACCAGGGAAGCATGTACCAGGAGGAGCTCAACCGCTCGTTGGCAGTTGGAACCATGTCCATGGGGATGGCCTCCATGCCCAGCCTCTCCAGGTGGCGCGCCAGGTTCAGGTTGGCGAAGGGATCGTGGAGGTTGTACGGCTTGCCCAGCACATATACCCCGCCGTCGAGCTGCTCGATGTGGCGAGCGCCAATCTCCTGGCGAGCGCGTACAAAGGCCCGCTGGTGGGTACGGCCCCGCTCCAGAGCTCGCTCTGCCGCGCGCTGGGAGACTCCGAGGCAATCCGCAAGGGCACGGGTCGTCTCGAGGTCCGAGGGGGCCTCCCCCCCCAGGTTGAGCTGCGGCGTGAGCACCCGGTGCCGCTGGGAGACACGCACCATGTCCGGGAGCTCGTGCACAAAGGGACACACGAAGGGGCGGTCCTCCCGCTGGAGCTTCTCCACCTCCAGCAGCGTGGGGAGCCAGACGCGCTCCACGCGCAGGTCCTCGATGAGCTCCCGCACGTGGCCGTTGGCCAGCTTCAGAGGGAGACACACCTCAGGGGGGAGCCCCGCGACCCCCCGGGCCAGGTGCTCGGCGGAGCTCGGCGAGGAGAGCACCGGCTCGAAGCCCAGCTCGTCGAGCATGTGCGCCCAGAGGGGCAGCAGCTCCATGTGGATGGTGGCCAGGGGCAAGCCGATGCGGGTTCGCCCCCCCTCCCCCGCCTGGGGCAGGTGCTCCTCGAGGAGCCTGGCCCGCGCAGCAAAGAGGCCGCCGTCTCCCACCGCCCCGGCGCGGGTGTCCTGGCGGTCCCTGGCGGTGAAGCGTTCGCAGACGTCCCCAAAATGCGCTCTTCGTCCCCCCGCCTCCACTCGGTTCACCTGACAGCGGTTCTCACAACGCTTGCACTCGAAGCTGGTGATGGTGTGCTCCGCGCAGGAGTCGAGCCCGCGGAAGCGGGAGCCTTCGGCTCGGGTCTCCATCTGCTTGGCAACGAGGATGGCCATCCCGATGGCGCCGGAGATGCGGTTGTAGGGGTGCACCCGCACCGGCCTCCCGAGCAGCCTCTCAAAGGCGGCGACCACCGCCTGGTTGGAGGCGGTTCCGCCCTGAAAAACCACCGTGTCTCCAATGGGGCGTCCGGCGACCACCTTGTCCAGGTAGTTGCGCGCCACGGAGTAGGCCAGCCCCGCACAGATGTCCTCCACGGAGGTGCCCTGGGCCTGAGCGCGGCACAGCTCCGTGTCCATGAACACGGTGCAGCGGGTCCCCAGGTCCCTGGGGCGCTCCGAGGCCAGGGCCAGCTCCGCGAACTCCCCCTTGATCTGAATGCCCAGGCGCTCGGCCTGCTCCTCCAAGAAGGAGCCAGTGCCAGCGGCGCAGATCTTGTTCATCTCGAAGTCTCGGAGGTGCCCCCCCTGGGCGTCGATGAACTTGGAGTCCTGCCCGCCGATCTCGATGATGGTGTCCACCTCGGGGACGTAGTAGGCGGCAGAGACGAGCTGAGCGGTGATCTCGTTCTTCACCAGGTCCGCCCCCAGGAGCTGCTGCGCCAGGTGCCGGCCGCTCCCGGTGGTCCCGACCCCGAGCACCTCCAGGCGCTCGAAGCGCTCGGCTATCGTCTCCATGGCCTCGGCCAGCACCTCCACCGGGCGCCCGCGGGTGGGCAGGTAGACCCCCAACAGCAGCTCCCGATCCTCGCCGACCAGGACCACGTTGGTGGAGACAGAGCCCACGTCCACCCCCATGTACGCACGGGTTGTCGCGCCGCGCGGAACCTCCCCCAAGGGATCCTCGGGCAGCCCCTTGTCGCGGTCGCGCTCAAAGAACGTGAGCCGGGCCAGTTCCGCGGGGACCTCCCCCGAACCTGTACCACCCAAGGTGGGAAGCAGGTCCTGGCCAGAGCCCCCGGCGCGGAGCCTGGCGAGGAGGCTCCCCGCCTGCTGGACCGGGGCCGACCAGGAGCCCAGAGCCGCCCCGTGTGCGCCAGCGGTGAGGTGGCCCTGGGGCACGAATATCTCATCGGGGGCAAGCCCCAACACCTCGGCGAAGGCCCGCACGAGCCCCTGGTTGGCGGCTCCCCCCCCGACCAGGGCCAGGGGGGGCTCCACCGGCCGCCCACGCAGCACAGTGGCCACGAAGGTGCGCGCAAGGGCGAGGCAGAGGCCGTAGGCGATCTCATCCACCGGCGTGCCCTTCTGCTGCAGGTGGATCATGTCCGACTTGGCGAAGACGCTGCACCGCCCGGCGATGGTGGCCCCGCGGCTCGCACCGGCAGCCAGGCGCCCCAGCTCGGTGAGGTCCAGCTTCAGGCGCCCCGCCTGCTGCTCCAGGAAGGCTCCTGAGCCTGCGGCGCAGAGCCCGTTTATCGCAAAGTCCTCCACCCTTGCCGGGCGATCCCTGGAGGTGGAGTCCACCAGGATCCACTTGGTGAACTGTCCGCCAATGTCGATGATGGTGCGTACATTGGCGTGCGACCGCGCCACGGCCGCCGCCACCGCCACCACCTCGTTGACGGGGCGGGCATCCGACGAGGCCAGCAGCCCCTTCCCGCTCCCGGTCACGGCCAGGTGGATCGGCTCGCTGCGCCCCCCAATGGCCTCCCCGAGGAGCTGCTGCACGACCTCCAGGGGTCGCCCCTGGCTGGGCCTGCACCAGGTGTGCGCGGGCACGGCCCGCTCCCCGGCGTCTCGCTCCCGCAGGAGCACACACTTGACGTTGACCGAGCCCACATCCAGGCCCACCAGAGAGGGGTGTGTCATGGCGATCTATCCCTTCGACCGAGCAACCAGCCCCGTATTAGTGACCAGGCATCTCCGAAACGCAAGCCAAAATGACGTACAGCGTCATGGGGCAGCACTTGCCACGAAGCCGCGGCCAGCTACCCCCGGGCAGACAGCTCGGCAAGGGTCACCATGGCCAACCACTCACGCCGCAGGGTGGTCTCTTCGGTGCCCGGAGGGCGCAACCTCCTGGCGCGACTCCTTGCGGGACCTGGCCGTATCCAGGCTCAGCAACAGCGCCGGGAGCAGGGAGAAGACCGCGAGCATGGAGAAGCCCATGCCCAGCACCGCCAGCACCCCGAGAGAGCGGAGGCCCTTTTGGTGGGCAGCCATCATCCCACCGAACCCGATCATCGTCGTCATCGTGGAGACGATGATCGGCCCCGCGATGCCCTTCACCACGTCTCGCATCCGGCCAGGGCCCAGCTCCATCCAGCGGTGGGTCATGTGCACGGAGTTGTCGATCCCCAGCCCCAGCAGCGAGGGCAGCACCACCAGGTTGTACATGTTGAGATCCACCGGCCAGAGCGCCATGACCAGCAGGAGCCAGCCCACGGCCGTGGCCAGGGGCAGAAAGGCCAGCAGCGTCAGGCCAACTCGCCGAAAATCCAGGAGCAAAAGCAGCAGCACCGTCAGGAGCGTGGCGGTGATCGCGATCCGACCGTCCGCCAGGAGGATCCTTATGACCTCGGAGAAGATCACCCCCTCGGAGACCGGGTGATAGGTGTGCCTTGCGGTCTTGAACTCCCGGGTGTCTGCCGCGAAGGAGGCCATGTACCTGGCGTCTCTCGGGGGCCGGGTGGGGACAATGATGAGCAGAGTCCCGGGCACCCCTGGCTTGCCCACGAAAGGGCGCCTCATGGGGCGCGGGAGGTCCTTGTAGGTCATGGCCTTGTCCACGGCCTTGCGCTGCAGCACCTCTATCTGCTCCCGCTGCTCCCTGGGCAGGTCCAGCAGCGCCTTCTGGACCGCGCGCTTGCGCAAGATCTTGCGGATCTTTCGGATCCAGACCAGCTTCCTCTGCTGATCCTGTGGGAGCAGGTCGTTGAGGCTCGTCACCTCGGCGATGGTCCTTGTGCTGTCCTTTGCCATCTTGGCCAGAACGACCTTCTTGAGTGCGGCAGCCTCCTCCATGGAGTCCACGAACACCACGGCGCCGTCCACCCGCCGACCGTACACCCTGGTCACCTTGGCCTTGGTGCGGATCACCTCCTTGGGGAGGGTGTTGAGCTTCTCGAAGTCGTACTCGAAGCGGATCCGCCCGGTGGAGGCCGCAAAGGCCCCCACCACGGCCACACCTACCCCCAACAGGACCGCCACCGCCAGCGCCATGCGCAGCGGGGGCGAGGGGGGCGGCGCGGGGGCCACATCGCCCACCTGCACGTCGCCGGCCCTGTGCCTGAACCGAAGGATACCCAAGCGCTCACAGAGGACGAGCAGGGCGGGGAGCACGGTGCACATGAGACCAAAGGCCAGGGTGACCCCGATGGCGGCGATGTAGCCAAACTGGCTGAACCCGCGAAAATCGGTGACCAGCAGCGAGGCGAAGGCGGCGGCCGTGGTCACCATGGCCGTTCTGCAGGCCCTCCCCGTGGTGGCCAGGGTGACGGCTATGGCCGGCTCCACCTCTCTCCCCGAGAGGCGCTCCGTCCGGTATCGCGCGAAGATGTGAATGCCAAAGTCTATGCCCAGCCCGAGCAGGATGACGAACAAGAAGGCGGTGATCACGTTCAGGTCGCCAATGGTCAGCTTGGTGAAGGCGAACGTCCAGGTCATGGACATACACAGGGGTATGATGAGAAGCGGCACCGCCAGGATGTGACGGAAGTAGAGGGTCAGCAGCAGCACTATCAGCACCCCTCCCCAAAGGGCCGACCGCTTCAGGTCTCGGATGACGCTGTTGTAGTCCTGCACGCGGGTGTAGAACTTGCCCCCGACGGTGATCTTCAGGCCCAGCTTCTTTGCCAACCCCTTGCGCTGGTCCACCAGGCGCTGAATGTCGGCCACGGCCCTTCGCCCGAACACCAGGTCCGAGGTGGGCCTGTCCGGAGGATAGACCCGCAAGGTGCGAATCTTTCCGTCGGGGGAGTGGAAAGGGTGCTTCCGGGCCCGGGCCCGGGCCCTGTACTTGCGCTGGATGTCGGCAAAGGAGAGCGGGGGCGGATCCTTGTCCTCGTCCGCGTCCAGGTCTGCCCCCACCGCCAGCTCCAGTCGCCTCTGGAGCCGCTCGTGGATCTTCTTGAGGTCCTCCAGGTCCATGTATAGCGGCGCAAAGGGCTTGAGCGCGTCGAGATCCACCCGATAGTCAGCCCCTTTGGTCCACTTCAGCCTCTCGATGGCCGGCAAGAGATCGGCGAAGTAGGCGTCAGAGCCCTCAATTGTCCCTCCCTCGGCGATCACGACCACGTCCCCGAACCCACCGGTCTTGTCGTAGACGTGCTGGAGCTTTTGGACCTCGGGCAGGGACGGCGGAAGGAGCGCAAAGAGGTTCGCCTGGATCTGGAGCTTGCGAACCACGAGCGCGCTGGCGACGGTAAGAGCCAGGGAAAAAAGCAGCACCGCGCCAGGGTGGCGGGTGACCAGGCGGGCTACTCGCGAGGAGAGCAAGTTCGGAGGCGATACTGGCATGTCGAAGCGCTCACAATAGCACCGTTGGCAGGCGCCTGCACAGAAACATCGTGGCCTCAGAAGGCCAAGCGCCTCACCAGAACGTGCGGATCGCCCGAGCCCTTGGCAATGACGGTGGGAGCCTGGCTAGTACGCGGTGGCCGTGTAGCCGGCCCCCAGGTTGCGGATGTCATAGCAGAACTTGGTGCCATCCTTGTCAATGCACTGGTACTGGGTGAGCTCGTCGTTGAAGACTGGATCGGTCTCACCTTCCCGGCAGTCGGCGCTGGTCTCGCAGGAAGGAACGCAGACCTTGGTGTCCACCGTGGCGGTGTTGTTGAAGACCTCCACGAGCTTGGAGTCCTGGATCATGACCGAGCCCTCTGGACAGGACAGCATCGCATCGTAGTCGCCCATTACCGCCGAGTTGCAGATCATGCTGTCCCCGGTGCACCTGGTGGCCATGAGGCCACAAAAGCCGTTGGCAAAGAAGGTGTCGGTGGCCAGCGCTCCGGTGTAGGAGCGCAGGCACACCAGGTCGGCGCCCGTCCAGGTGGGGACGTTCTCGCACCCCTCTATGGTGCCACCGCTGGGCTTGGGGACGCCGAGCTGATCGCAGTCCTGCCCCGTGCAGGTGCACGCGGCGCCCAGCCAGTTGTCCTGAGCGACCGCCGCGTCCTGCTGCGCAGCGGCGTCATAGCCAGGGGAGGCGTCCTGGCCGAAAACCGCGTCCTGGCCAGAGGTGGCGTCCTGGCCAGCCGCCCCATGGTCATCCCCGCAAGCCGCCGGGGCCGCCAGGGCCATGGTCAGACACATGGTCGTGAGAAAGTGGATCTTCATCGTAGCGCTCCTCGTGCGGATACCTGGCCATAATAACGCTCTGTTTGACAAAAACCCATTGTTTGTTTCAGCGGTCCATTCCAGCTCCCCGGCGATCCACCGGGCGGCTGCCGCCGCGCCACACCCCCGCCGCCGCGCCACACCCCTGTGATCGGGGATTCGGATCGGGTCGCTCGTGCAACGCGCTTGACGGGCTCTCCCCGCCCTGCTATGTAACTGCGCCCGAGACACGACATTACGGAGCTGAAAGACCATGGCCAACACAAAGAACCTCGACCGCAAGGAGCGCAAGCTGGCCAAGCGCAAGGCCCGCGGAGAGCTCAAGAAGCTTTTTGGGACCCTGAATCGCAAGCAGCGGCGTGAGCTTCGCACCGAGCCCCAGGGGCTGAAGGTGTACCTGGCGAAGCAGGAGAAGGCCGAGTAGGCCTCGACCCTCCCCCTCTCCTTATCTCCATTGTTTCTCTCGTTCCTCTCCGCCGGATCCTGGGGTGGGCCGACGGCCTGCCGGCTCATCTGAGATCCGGGTTTCCAGCCGGGCCAGCCCGGGCCAACCCGGGCCCGTCATTCACTTTTTCCCCGCCTTGGCGCGAGCGACACGCCCCTGGAGAGGGGCTTGAATTTCCCGGTGCAGGGGACTATGTTCGGAGCCTGGTTCGGCCCCGAGACAGTCGTCTCGAGTCAGGGAGCAAACATGGCAACCGCTGCGCTGAAGTTCTACAGCACCACCATCGGCAAGAAGATGGTAATGGCCGTCACCGGCCTCCTCCTTGCCCTCTTTCTGCTGGGCCACGCCCTGGGCAACCTCCAGCTCCTGGGTGGGCCCCAGCAGCTCGATGGCTACGCGGCCAAGCTGCACGGCCTCCCGGCCCTGGTCTGGGCCGTGCGGCTGGGGCTGCTTCTCGCCCTCGGGCTGCACGTCCTTTCGGCCATCGGGCTGTGGCTCCGCAACCGCAGCAGCCGGCCTGTGCGCTACCAGGTTCAGCGCTTCCGGGAGACGACATACGCGGCCAGGACCATGATCTGGGGCGGCCCCATCATCGCCCTGTTTCTCGTCTACCACCTTTTGCACTTCACCACCGGGCAGGTCCACGGCAGCTTCGAAAAGGGGCATGTCTACGCCAACGTCGTGGCAGGCTTCAAGGTCTGGTGGGTCTCCCTCGTCTACATCGGGGCCAACTTGACGCTGGCCTTCCACCTCTACCACGGCATGTGGAGCTGGCTCCAGACCCTCGGCATGGGCCATCCCAAGTACAACCGCTGGCGTCCCATCTTCGCCGCCGCCTTCGCTGGGGTGGTGGGCGGCATCAATATCTTCTTGCCTCTGGTGGTGCTGCTGGGCATCCGCAGGTAACGAAAGCGACTTCCCATGCAACTCGATCCCAAGATCCCCGAGGGCCCCATCGCCGAAAAGTGGGACCGCGCCAAGTTCCAGCTCAAGCTGGTAAACCCAGCCAACAAGCGCAAGTACAGCGTCATCGTGGTGGGCTCCGGCCTCGCCGGCGCCTCGGCCGCAGCCACCCTGGCGGAGCTGGGCTATGGCGTGGACTGCTTCTGCTACCAGGACAGCCCTCGCCGAGCCCACTCCATCGCCGCCCAGGGGGGCATCAACGCCTCGAAGAACTACCAAAACGACGGCGACAGCGACTTCCGCCTGTTTTACGACACCATCAAGGGTGGGGACTACCGCTCCAGGGAGGCCAACGTCTACCGGCTCGCACAGCTCAGCGGCAACATCATAGATCAGTGCGTCGCCCAGGGCGTGCCCTTCGCGAGGGAGTACGGCGGCCTGCTCGCCAACCGCTCCTTTGGCGGCGCACAGGTGAGCCGCACCTTCTACGCCAGGGGCCAGACGGGACAGCAGCTCCTGCTGGGGGCCTACTCGGCCCTGTCGAGACAGATCGGCCTGGGCAACGTCAAGATGCACACCCGCACGGAGATGCTGGACCTGGTGGTCACCGACGGGCGAGCCCGCGGCATCGTCGTACGGGACATGCTCAGCGGCGAGGTGAGATCCCACGCCGCCGACGCGGTCATCCTGGCCACGGGGGGCTACTCGAACGTCTTCTACCTCTCCACAAACGCCAAGGGCTGCAACGTCACCGCCGCCTTCAGGGCCTACAAGCGCGGCGCCGCCTTTGCCAACCCATGCTACACCCAGATCCACCCCACCTGCATCCCGGTCACCGGGGAGCACCAGTCCAAGCTCACCCTGATGAGCGAGTCTCTGCGCAACGATGGCCGCATCTGGGTGCCCAAGGAGGCGGGGGACAGGCGCCCACCGGGGGAGATCCCGCCCGAGGACCGGGACTACTACCTGGAGCGTCGCTACCCGAGCTTCGGCAACCTCGTCCCCAGGGACGTGGCCTCCAGAGCCGCCAAGAAGGTGTGCGACGAGGGCCGCGGGGTGGGCGAGACGGGCCTGGGGGTGTACCTGGACTTCCAGACGGCCATGGAGCGCCTGGGGGAGGACGCCATCAGGGACAAGTACGGCAACCTCTTCCACATGTACGAGAAGATCACCGCCGAGGACCCCTACGAGGTGCCCATGCGCATCTTCCCCGCCCTGCACTACACCATGGGCGGCCTCTGGGTGGACTACAACCTCGAGTCCACGGTCGCGGGGCTCTTCGTGCTTGGGGAGGCCAACTTCTCCGACCACGGCGCCAACAGGCTCGGGGCCAGCGCGCTCATGCAGGGGTTGGCGGACGGCTACTTCGTGGCCCCCATGACCGTGGGAGACTTCCTGGCGCGCGCCGGTAAGAGCAGCCTCTCCACCGACAGCGGGGACTTCAAGGCGGCCCAGACGGAGGTCAATGAGAAGATCAAGAAGCTCTTGAGCATCAAGGGCGAGCGCACCGCAGACTCCTTCCACAGGGAGCTGGGCAAGATCCTCTGGGAGCATTGCGGCATGGCTCGCAACGCCGAGGGGCTGAGCAAGGCCCTGGAGCAGATCCCCAGGCTGAGAGAGGAGTTCTGGGGCAACCTGAAGGTCCTGCCGGGGCGAAACGACCAGGTGAACCAGACCCTCGAGCGGGCCGGCAGGGTGGCGGACTTCTTGGAGTTTGCCGAGGTCATGGTCACTGACGCCTTGAGCCGCGAGGAGTCCTGTGGCGGCCATTTCCGGGAGGAGCACCAGACCGAGGAGGGGGAGGCCAGGCGCGACGACGAGCGCTTCGCCCACGTGGCGGCCTGGGAGTTCGCCGGAGTGGGCAAGCCTCCGGTGCTGCACAAGGAGCAGCTCACCTTCCATGAAGTGTCGCTGACTCAGCGGAGCTACAAGTAGGAGCCAGGGTCATGAAGTTTACGCTCAAGGTATGGCGTCAGACCGCCAACCCCAAGGACACCGGCCGCTTCCGCACCTACGAGGCGTCCGACATCAGCCCTGACACCTCCTTCTTGGAGATGCTCGACATCGTGAACGAGCGGTTGATCGAGCGGGGAGACGACCCCATCGCCTTTGACCACGACTGCCGGGAGGGCATCTGCGGCACCTGCGGCTGCGTCGTCAACGGCTTCGCCCACGGCCACCAGGAGGGCACAACCTTGTGCCAGCTCCACATGCGCTCCTTTGATGACGGCCAGATCATCTGGATTGAGCCCTGGCGCGCCCGAGCCTTCCCGGTGATCACCGACCTCATGGTGGACCGCTCCGCCTTCGACCGCATCATCCAGGCGGGGGGGTTCATCTCCATCCGAACGGGCTCACCGCCGGACGGAAACGCCATCCCCATACCCAAGGACGACGCTGACCTGGCCTTCGAGGCGGCGGCGTGCATCGGCTGCGGAGCCTGCGTGGCCTCCTGCCCCAACGCCTCGGCCATGCTCTTCGTGTCGGCAAAGATAACCCAGCTCGGCCTGGTTCCCCAGGGGCAGCCGGAGCGCTGGGACCGCGTCCGGACCATGGTGGCGGCAATGGAGGAGGCAGGTTTCGGGGCGTGCACGAACAACGGAGAGTGCGAGGCGGCCTGCCCCAAGGAGATCCCCATGGACCTCATCGCCCGCCTCAACCGCGACCTGGCCTGCTCCCTGCTCAAGAAGTAGCCGAGCTCTCCCGCTCGGCGCAGCAGGGACCTGGCTACCATGGCCCTTGACAGGGCGTGTGCCAGGAGGCTGGGGCGGATGGGCCAGGGTAGACGGGCTGGGGTGGATGGGAGGCCGGGAAGGAGCTACTTGACCAGAGTCTTTGTTTGCTTGCTGTACTGGTGCACGTCCACCACCAGCTTGAAGCTCTTCCCACCCTTGGTCATCTCCCCCTCGACGTGCATCTTCAAGGACATGTTCAGCACTCCCACCGCGGGGAGCTTGGTGTCCCTGGGCACAAGGCCGCTCATCGCTATCTCCATGGTCCCGGCGGTGGCCTTCACCGGACCCATTGCAGGTGCGATGTTTTTCAACATGCTGCGGATACGGAGCTCCAGGAAGTCCACGCCGTTGACCTTCTTGACCCCAACGAACGATACCTTGCCGGCGACGTCCGATGGCTTGGGCCACAGGGCGGCCTTCTTGAGCTTGTTTTTGAGCCCCTCGAGCAGCTTGGCCACGTTCACCTTCCAGCTATCCCCGGGCTTGCGAGGCCCGCCAGGTCCGAAGACCTCGTCAGTGCTCACATTGTCGCTCTCGTGAAGGCCCACTATTTGCTGGAGCAGCTTGCCCGGCATTCCCTTGACCTTCTCGCCCTTCACCGTGAAGACCTCCTCTTCGTTCACCACCTCGGCAAGGACCTTGGTGCCGGCGGCGAGGATCTCCTGGGTCTTCCCGGCGACGGTGGCCTTGAACTCGAGGATCTCGATCTCCTCCTTGATCGCCTTTCCGGTGGCGTGAACGGCCTTGACTGTGTGTATGGCCTCGTAGGTGAACGTGACCGACTGGCTCTGCTTGGGTACCACCTTACCATTCACCGTGGTCTTGCCCTTCTGGCCGCCGGTGGTGACCAGCTTGTACTTGAAGCCCACCTTCAGGGGACGATCGAACTTGATGACATGGGTCCCACCCTTGGCCCCGGCCGAGCTCGCGGCCGCCATGTCCGCCTTCATGGCAGGGGCCATGTCCGCCTTCATGGCAGGGGCCATGTCCGCCTTCATGGCAGGGGCCATGTCCGCCTTCACGGCAGGGGCCATGTCCGCCTTCATGCTGGCGGCGACCATGTCGCCCGTGCCCGCCTTCTCCTCCTTGGGCTTTTTCTTGCAGCCGCCAAGGGCAACAGCGAGCGCCAGCACTGCAAGCGCCGGGGCCACGAGATAACGATT
>JAJRWW010000409.1 GCA_024276595.1 Myxococcota bacterium | reverse complement strand
GGAGCTCGAAGGCCCCTGAGGTCCAGGTCAGGACTCGATACATGGCCTTGAGGGGTTTGAGGTCGAAGTCCTCGTCGATGGAGCAGAAGTAGATCTGCCCTTCCCGCAGGTAGATCTTGCCAAAGCAGCCCTTGCTGCGGATGGCAAGGACGCCGGACTTGCGGCTCGACGAAAGGAGCTGCAGCAGGTCTGGCAGCGGGATCTCCTCGATGGTGCCAGACATGGGGCGCCCCGAGGATGTTGGCTGCCTGGACTGCTGCCTGAAAGTGGAGGACCTGGAGCGCTGGGCGAACTTAGCCTGCATGGACTCGTCCACGGCCACCAGCTTGATGATCGAGGTGCCGATGAGGATCCGGTCTCCCTCCTTGAGCTTGCTGAACTTGATGCGCTCACCGTTGACAAAGGTGCCGTTGGTGGAGCCCAGGTCCTGGATGGTGAGGTCGCCCTCCCCGGTGGAGATCTTGGAGTGCTTGCGAGAGACCATGTCCTCGACCAGCACCATGTCGAGATCGCTCGACCGGCCGATGATGATCTCCCGGTTGTCGTGCAGGGGGAACTCGCCACCCTGGTACTTGCCGGATATGAACCTCAGCGCATAGCGGATCATGGTGTTCCTGTGGGGAGAGGCTCCTGGAAAAAGCCTGCCCTTGCTCAGCCTAACAAGAGAATATCAGGAGCTTTTCTGTCCGTCAAGTATCCCAGGAGCCCTTGATCTGGCAACGGGGCCAGATGACCGATGTCGCTGGTAGGCTACACCAGGGTACAATGTACCTCCACTTTTGGGGATGGAATCTGTCATGTGGAACCCAGTGCGAGCGCGTTCTTGGCAAGAGTCGGTGTGGATCGGGGTATGGCTGGCCAGCCTGGCATTTCCGGCCTGGGCGGCCTGCGGTCCCACGGCGAAGGGTGGCGAGGGCTCGAACGCGAACGAGTGGATGGACGCGGCCGTGAACCAGCTCGACGCCGCCAACGCGCAAGATGGTGGTGGTGACACGGATGCCTACATGGATGCCCACGTGGAGCCCGACGCCGAGCTCTGCGGTGCGCAGACCGAGGAGATAGAGATCATCAACCTGGGGGATCCACCGGATCTGCTCATTGTGCTGGATCGCTCGGGCTCCATGATGCTGGCGCCAGGGTTCCCTCCCCTGGGAGACTCGAAGTGGAACATCATGAAGAGCTCCCTGCAGACCGTCTTGTCGGCCCGGGAGGCCAACATCCGGTTCGGGCTGTCGGTGTTCCCCACTGACAACGAGTGCGGAGTGGACCCCGGGGCACGGGTGGGCATTCAGCTTCACAATGCAGCGCCCATCATGAGCTATCTCAACAGCACGAGCCCCAACGGGAACACCCCGGCCCACTTCGGCCTGCAGGAGGCCCTGGCCTACTTCAATACCATCCCGGTGAATCCGGCCGGTCGGTACGTGCTTTTTGCCACCGACGGCATCCCCAACTGCGGCGGGTCTCCGCCCAACGTGGACATCGAGACCCCCACCGAGACCGTGGCCGCGGTCACTGCCCTGGCGAATGCGGGCATCCACACCTTCGTGCTCGGCTTCGGTGGCATTTTTGGGCTGGATCCCCAGGTGCTCAACGACTCTGCCCAGGCCGGGCTGGAGCCGGTGCCCGGTGGGCCGCCCTACTTCTATCAGGCCGACGACGCGGCCTCCCTCCAGGCGGTCCTGGACACCATCGCGGGCGGCATCATTGTCCCCTCCTGCTCCTTCGAGCTCACCAGCCTGCCGCCGGTGCCCGACGACGTGGCCGTGTACTTCGATGGGGTGGCAGTGCCCAGAAACCCCAGCCAGCAAAACGGCTGGGACTACCATCCGGACGCGAGCACGATCACGTTCTTTGGGAGCTACTGTGACCAGCTCACCTCCGGCCAGGTGGGCGAGGTGAGCTTCATGTTCGGCTGCCCCGGGCCGGTGGTGAACTGAACCCGGGCGGTGTGCTCTCGTCCTGTGAGCGAGCTGGAGGGCCGCGTCAAAACTCCGTGGCGGCCTGGATGATGACCATGTGCACGGCCTGGTTGGGCACGGGGGCGGTCTGGTCGGAGAGGTCCATCTCCACCCACTGGGGCGTGCCCGTGTAGCCCAGGGCCATGTAGTGGAAGATGTAGTTGAGCTTCAGGTGCGAGTGGAGCTGGGCCAGGTAGATGTTCACCCCGGCGGTGAGTCGAGTGGCGGAGTCGGTGGGGTAGTCGGCGCCTCCCGCGGGCTCCTTGTGCCTGGTGGCCATCCACTCGATGCGAGCCATGGGCTCGAAGTACCTCCCTATCTTCACCCCGGCGTGGATCCAGAAGCCACCCCCGGTGGTGTCCCTGAGCTCGGCGCCGGTGGCCGCCCTCGGGGTGTACTTGCGCATGAACCCCTCCACCATGACGTGGGGAGTGACCAGGCCGAAGCGTCGCTGCAGCTCGGCGAAGATACCGAAGCGCATGTCGACGTCGAATCGCTTCTCGAGCTGCTCGGAGGGCACGCAGGTGTCGGAGTCGGGGGTCCCCGACACGCACGAGGGGAACCCCAGCCATGCCCAGGCGCCAGCGTAGATCCCCTTGAGCACCCCCTTGCCCTTGAAGTCCACCCGCACCAGGAAGTCCTTCATGTCGTTGGAGTCGGTCCACTGGTTCGGCTCCCCGTTGAACACGCCCAGGTAGGCGTTGAGCACTCCCACCTTGCCCAGGGCCAGGGCGTACTTGATCTGCAGGCCCAGGTCCCTCCAGGGGGCGTAGCCCCCTTCGGTGAGGAACATTGGGTAGAGGGTCGTCTCCAGGCGGGTGATCATCCGCGGCATCATGAGAGAGAACATGGGGCGGAAGCGCCCGAAGGTGACGGAGAGCCCGCGAACCCATGGCAGGTGGTAGGTGAGCTCCAGGTCGGGGATGAAGCGCTCCTCGGTGAGGTCTGCCAGGAAGGTGTAGGTGAGGTTTCTGCTGAGAAAATGGCCGTGGAGCGCCAGCTCCGCGTGCTGGAACTGGAGGGCGATGTTCTGCTCTTCGCCCGCGGTGGGGTCTGTCGGGTCGCCCAGGGCGCTGTAGGTCTGCCAGCGTGAGCTGAAGGACCTCAGGGGCACGAAGAGCGCCGCCGTGACCATGGTGAGCACCTTCACCGAGCCAAAGGAGGCCTGGAGGTAGGGGATGATCCCAGGAGGGGGCGTGGCCCCGGGAGAGATCCGGAGCCCTCCGTGCTCGTGCAGGTGGGCCGGGCTGGCGGGGCGATTGGGCTTTGGCGGCCCGGTCGGCCTGGCAGGGGTGGCGGGTCGTTCCGGCGGCTTGACACGGGGCGTGGGCCGCGTCTCGGGACGAGCGCCGGGCTGGACGCCGGGCTGGACGCCGGGCTGGACGCCGGGCTGGACGCCGGCACGGGCGCCGGGCTGTGCTCCGGCACGGGCGCCGGGACGGGCGCCGGGCTGCGCGCCGGCACGGGCGCCGGGCTGTGCTCCGGGACGGGCGCCGGGCTGCGCGCCAGGTCGGGCGCCAGGCTGCTGGGCCAGGCTTGCGGTCGAGCCGAGCAGCAGGCCGGTCGCCACAGTAGCTACCCATAGCCAAGTCCTGTTCATGGTTCGCATGGTCGAGTCTCCTTCAGGTCCCCGGGCCTGGCGGGACCGGTCAGGGGTGTGCCGGCTGTGTATCGTGCCAAACGCCTGGCAAGCTATCATCCGGCCGAGGGGTTTGGCAAGGTATGCCAGCGAATGGGTCGGCGCTGACGCACGACCGGCCTTCCTCTCGGAAGCCCGGGTGTGCTCCGGGCTCAGTTCAGGCGCAGGCGAGTGATGTCCAGCCACGTGGGGGTTGGGATGACGTGGTCCAGGGGTCTGCGGGAGAGCCCCAGGGTGCGTGGCGCGAAGAGCGGGATGATGGGGGCGCTCTTGCTGGCGAGGAGGAAGATCTGGCGCTCCAGCGCTCGGCGTCGCGTTGGGTCGATCTGCCGGAGCATCTTCTTCAGGAGGTTGTCCATCTCGTCGCTCTTGTACCCGCCGTAGTTGCCGCTGGAAACCGAGCCGCTGTGGTAGGTGTCCACCAGGTCGTTCCATGGTCCGCAGAGCGGAGAGGCCAGAGCGATGGCATCGAACCTTCGCTGCTTGAGCGCCAGCACCAGCTCACCCCAGAGCACCTTTCGAACCCGCAGCTCCACGCCGACCGCGGCCAGCGCGCGAGCGGCCGCCCTGAGCCCTCGGTTGAAGGCGGTGAAGCGGACGGCGGTGAGCAGCTCGATCCTGAGCGGCTTCCCGCCTTTCAGCCAGCGCTTGCCCACCTTGCGCCAGCCTGCCAGGGAGAGGAGCTTGCTGGCCTCTGCCGGAGCGTGGGGGATCCCGGTTCCCTTGGCGGTGGGCGCCTGAGGCCCGAGGATCCACACGGGCTGCTCCAGGAGCCGGGGACGTCTCCCCGGCATGGCGCTCATGAGCTTCTCTCGGTCCAGCAGCAGCCCGAAGGCGCGTCTCAGCTTCGGGTCGGCGAGTAAGCCCTTCGTGTTGAGCGCCAGGTAGGCGAACTGGGCCGATTCGAAGGAGAAGGGGTAGACCTTCCCGGGTCCGGCCAAGGCGCGCCTGTACTGCGTCGTGGTGAGGTCGAGGATCAGATCCAGCTTCGACTGCGCCAGGCGCTTGCGGGCCGCCGCCATCGAAGGGATCACGTGGTACTCGATCCTGTACGCGTGGGCTGGAGGGCCCCAGTAGTCCCTGAAGCGCGAGAAGCTGATTCTCTCCCCCGGCCACCACTGCAAGAAACGGTAGGGCCCGGTGCCAACCACCCGCTCTCGGGTGGTGCGCGCCTCCCCAAGGGTCTTGGTGGAGGGCAGGATGGGCAGCGCCGCGAGGAGCTCCAAGATGGGGCCGAAGGGCTTGGTGAAGTGGATCTCCAGGTGGCGGTCCGTGGGGAAGGAGACCCTGTCCACGTACTTGCGCAGCAACCTCACGGCGGGGTGGGGTGCGTAGCTGGTGCCGCTCCTTAGCACGTACAGGGTATGCTTGACGTCCCTCGACACGAGGGGCTTGCCGTTGTGCCACTTGACGCCCTTGCGCAGCTCGATCCAGAAGGTGCGCCCCCCGTCCAGGTGCTTCCAGGCGGTGGCGAGCACCCCCACATAGCGACCGGATCGGGGGTCGAAGCGCACCAGGGGCTCGTAGACCGTGCCGGTGAGCACGCGGTTGCACCAGGTGTGGTTTCGGAACAGGCACGGGAGCTGCGGCATGTCCGCAGGGATCCTGATGCGGAGCACCGGCCCGCTCATGGGCGGGCGTCTCCTGGGCGAGAGATCCTCCGAGGAGCGCTCGCGCGACGGGCAGGAGAGGCTCGTGGCCAGCAGCGCGGTGGCGAGCAGGGCCAGTCTGGGAGCTTGCAGCCGAGTCACTTGTTCCAGCTCTTCATCTTCTGCAAGATAGTGTACTGGGGGCGGATATCCACGGGGATTCCCGTCAGCCTGCCAAGGGCCGCCTCCATCTCGGCAGACATCTTGCCGTGTTTTTCGATGAACGCCTTTGCCTCGTGGTAGTCTCCTCGGGCCTCGATCTCCAGCAGATCCCTTGCCAGCGCCTTCACCGCGCCTCGGATCTTGTCGAAGTCCACCCGGTACTTGTTTGTTGCCCTGTCGAAGGCGATGCCTCCCCGACCCAGGAGGTAGTTGAAGGAGATCATGTTGGCTCTGCCGTGGGCCTCGGAGGCGCCGAAGCGCACCGACCGGAAGAAGCCCGCCAGGTAGGAGGCGTAGACCTGCTTCTGCAGGCGCGCCGGGAGGACGCCCTTGTCGATGAGCAGGTGGCTGCAATAGAGCCCCACGATGTCGGCCTTGGCCTCCTCGATGGTGGAGTAGAGCTCCTTCAGCGCCTTGTTCACATCGGTCTTGACGGCTCTTGTGCCCCTCCGCACGGTGATCATCCCCGGGCCCAGGCCGTGAGCGGACTCGTGCATGAGCGTGTCGGTGAAGAAGCCGTCAAAGGTCACGTGCTGGATCTGATCCGGAGCCATCATCACCTTGGCGATGGGCAGCAGGATCTTCTTGAACTTGGCCTGGGCCACGTTCTTGAGCAGGACCAGCTTGAAGCCCTTCTTCCTGCGGACCACCTCGTCGTTGGGCAGGTTGAAGGCGAGGGTCTGAACCCCTGCCTTGGTGTCTCCGGCGGTGAACAGCTCCTCCACCACCACGATGGGGATCTTGCCCCCGCGGCTGTGCTCTTTGTCCTCGGGCGCCATGGGGAGGGAGGCCTGGAGAAAACCCATGTGAGGGGCGATCTTCTGAAGCCGCTCGCTGTACTTTTTGTCTCGCAGGTTCAAAAAGGCGGTGAAGGAGGCCTTGTAGCCGAACAGGGAGTCCTCGTAGACCTCGTAGGGGCCGATGACCACCTCCACGGCGCCGTCTCCCAGGTCCATCCAGTCCATGTCGCTCGGGCGGTAGTCATTTGTCTCGAAGGCCTTCGCCCTGGAGCGCAGGTACCTCTGCAGGCGAGCGTCCGAGGAGAGGTTGGCGGCCTCGCGCAGAAGCCGCGCCGCGCGCGCCAGCTTGTCTCGGTAGAAGACCGAGTAGGGAATCGCCTCCAGGGAGCGATCCGGCCTCCGGCGGATGACGGTGAAGTACCCGGTGAAGGCGGCCTTGTCCTGGGGGTGGGCTCGCAGGTGGTCCTGCAGCTCCTTCTTGGTCATGTCGGGCGGGTAGAACCCCGCGCCGGGGAAGCGCTTCCTGGTGCCCACGAAGGGCTCGTGGTGCTGGCGGCGGTCCCAGGGGCCGAACATGATGTCGAAGTAGGTCAGGGCGTCCGCCATGGCCGGGTCGGCGGCCAGCCTGGAGCGCAGCTTCGGGTTGCCCGGGTCGGCCTGGACCAGGAAGATCTCGTCCATCACCTTGGCGGCCTCCACGAGCTTGGCCACCACCGGCCGGAGCTCGGGAGTGAGGAGGCTGTCGTCGAAGTCGATCCTGGTCGGGGCGAAGCGGGCGATCCGCTGCTTGATGTCCTTGACCACCTGCATCGTCGCGCTCCCTGGCTCGGGTTGGGGGTTTCTGAGGGCCGGCTTGTCCCCGCCCACACAGCCGTGCAGGCTCGCCGCAAGGGGCACCAAAGGTGCCAGCACAAGGAGCACCATTGGTGCCAGCCATCGCTTCCGATTCCGCATGGGATGCCTCCTGATGATCGAGCGGGGGCCATGGTAGCCCCCCCAGATCCTGCTGGCAACGGCTTTTCGAACGGTTGACTTGCGCCCCACACGTGGTCTACGATCATGCCGACCAAGGAGCCATCACAATGAATCTTCGCAGTATCTTCGCGTGTCTGGTTTACACGATCTCGGCCGTCTCGGCCGTCTCGGCCCTCTCGGCCGGTTGCGCCACGTCCACCTACACGGGGAACGACAACAACCACAGCCTGAACAACAACAGCGTGTCCCCAGACGGCGGCAGCAACACGAACAACGCGGGCTGTGTGGCCACCTGCGTGGGGGACAACACCTGCGTGGGCCAGCCCGATCACCAGAGCTGCGTGCCCAAGTGCGAGGATGGGCTCACCTGTGCCGACCCCTTGCGCACCTGCTGCTACGGGGGTTGCGTGGACCTGCAGAACGATCCCAACAACTGCGGCTCCTGCGCGTCCTTTTGTGATGGAAGCTGCATCAATGGGGTGTGCGTGGACGCCTGCGGGAACATGTGCACCACGGGGCAGAAATGCTGCGGGGGTAGCTGCGTGGACACCCAGTCGGACATGAACAACTGCGGGGCCTGCGGCAGCGTGTGCGACTCGGAGGAGTCCAACGCCTGCGTGAACGGCACCTGCAAGTGCGGCAGCTCCAACGCCTGCGACCTGGCCTCCGGGGCCGAGTGCTGCACCACCTCCTGCAAGTACGTGGCCACCGACGTGACCAACTGTGGGGGCTGTGGAATCACCTGCGCCATCGGAGAGACCTGTCAGAACGGCGACTGCATGTGCGGGGGCAACCCGGCCTGCGGTCCGGGCCAGGGCTGCTGCGGGTCCACCTGCGTGAACCTGGACTCGGCCCAGTACTGCGGCTCCTGCACCAAGTCTTGCGGCACCAACGAGGACTGCTACGGCGGCACCTGCGGCTGCGGCGCCGCCGGGGTGATGTGCGAGGGGCTCATCCCGGGCACCCCCGGGGAGTGCTGCCCGTCAGACGGCTGCGTGGTGTACCTGAACGTGATTCCCATAGGGATCCCCAACTGCGGCTCCTGCGGAAACACCTGCCCCATTGGCCAGTCGTGCATCGGAGGGACCTGCTCCAGCTAGTGGCCCTGCCCAAGGGACCTCCGCCCGGACCCGGGCCGCCGGTTTTTCCCGTTTTTTCGCCGCCTCCGTTGACACCCCATGCCATTATTGTATGTTGTTTTACTCTGCCAAACCCGCACGATCAGTGAGGGTGGCAGCAACGAGCGCGAAGAGGTCTGTTCGTGCCCACCGAACACATGGACAGAGCGCCCGACGGCGACCACCCGGTGGTGGTTGAGGAGCTCTCGCAGCTCGATCGGATTCGTCGTCACCTGGGCGAGCTGAGGCCTCCGGCCCCACCGCGGGCAGAGCTGCGCTTCGACGACGAGCTGCTGGAGCTGCGGGACGAGGTCATGGAGGCCAAGGCCGAGGACGTGGCTCCCCTGGCGGAGCAGATGATGCGGGTGGCGGCCATCCGGGCTGCCCGGGGAGGCGCCTCCGGTGGCGAGGCCCCGGTGGACGCCCAGTCGCCATACTTTGGCCATTTGCGGCTGCAGGAGGAGGG
>JAJRWW010000408.1 GCA_024276595.1 Myxococcota bacterium | reverse complement strand
TTCGCTACGAGAGGAACCAAAGACCAGAAAACCAGGAATCAAGGGAACAAGGTGGGCCCCACCGGACCGGTAAACCGGCGGAGGGACCACCGGTGATGAAGAGCGCAATCTCCAGCCAAAGCCTCCGCCAGGCCGGCAGCGCCTCCATCCCAGTGGTGGGCAGGTTTCCCAGTGACCGGGAGAGTCGGCTTGACCAGGGCGCCCGCCTCGCGTCATGCTCCCGCCCATGACCAGCGTAGCCACCTCTGCGGACACACTCCGCGCGGCCATCGCCGCCCAGTGGCGACTCCGCGCAGACCTGGGCCGCATCCAGACCGACCTCACCCGGAAGGGGCGGGATCTGGCCGCGTTACGGCCAGAGAACCTTGCGCCCAGCAGCCCGCTCGGCCGCTCAGCCCGCGCCAAACCGGACTTCTGGGGTGGGAACTAGATCACCCGGCCCTGCATCGCGCGGCCGACCTGGCCGAGGGTGGCGCCGACGATCATCGAGACGACCGACGCACCGGCGGCGACGGCGATGGGCCAGCCCCGCTCGCCGTGCGTGGCGACCATGACCAGGAACGGAAGAATGATCAGCGCAGCGAGTCCGCCCCAGCCGAGGATGTGGGACCAGATGACCAGGGTGCGGGCGATCTCTTGCCGGGCGATCTGCTTGGGCGAGCACTGCGGGTACTGCATCGGTGTCCCTGGGGGTGCATATGGACTTGCCGGGGGGGCGATCTGCTCAGTTGGTTTTTGGCTGCTATCCATTTTGGTCCTCATCAAATCCGTCGATGACCCGGTCTACAGCGTCAAGATTCCGTTAGATTGTAGCTGAAATCAAGAGATGCCGCACGGCTGGAGAGGGATACCGGACGCTGGGCTTCACCGCCGATGCGACCCCCCTCGTCCGGCAGTCTGGTTTGACTGGTGGTCTTGGACGCCTCATCGCCTCATCGCCTCATTGAAGCATCGACCTTTGTTCCCCTTTCGGGTTATTATCCGCGGCTCAGGCGAGGAAGCACATGAGCGACAAGGATCTGCCCAGAGAGGACCAGGTTGCCTTCGGCCGTGACCGGGGGGCCGCCGGTGGCGAGGCGTCGGGGGCCAGGCTCGAAAGAGATGGGGAGGGGGTGGGGGTGGAGGAGAGGTCTGGCGTGGCGGGCCTGGAGGAGGCCTTCTTCGACGAGGACAAGGTGGCGGCCATCAGGGCGGACCTGGAGGCAGGGGGCGCTTCGGTGGGACCGGGCTCGGAGCTGGGCGAGGTAGGCGATCTGCTCGAGGGCGACGACGCGCTCGAGGGCGAGGATGAGCTGGCGCGCATCATGGCGCCAGCCAGGTCGGTGCGCCACCCCATTGTGGCGGCGGTGGTGATAGTAGCGAGCCTGGCCGGGCTCTACTGGCTTTACCCCGATTTCCGTTTTTTCCTGCGCTCATCCGAGCCCCGGCAGGTGGGGCGGGCGAGCGCCGCCCTGAAGGCGGGCCGCCTGGTGCCCAACACCTACGTGACCCTCAGCGGCCAGGTCATCCCGCAGACCATGGCCAATGGCGTGGAGCGCTCCCTATTTGGCGCCGCTGCCACGCACAAGGTCTACATGTTCATCCTGCGGGACACGGACAACCGCCTGGTGGTGCGCACCCGCCGGCCGCTCGTCACCAACATGAGCAAGCCGGGCCCGCACAAATTTCGGGCCGGGGTGTTCACCGGGCGGCTCCGTCGCCTGGATGATACGGGCTACGCCGCCGAGCTCCGCGGCTTCTATGTGAAGCAGAGCGAGCGCTCCAAGGTGCTGCGCCAGGAGCACGAGCTGACGGCGGCGGCGATCTTGCGCGCCGCTGGGAAGCCAGGGCCGACCCTCCAGGACGTGAGCGGCGCCAGGGTGACCCTGAGACAGCAGACCCCGTTGACGCTGTTTGTGAGCTTTCCGGGGGAGTACGAGCTGCAGCTTCACACCGAGATGCGTGACACCATAAAGAAGATGCTCGTCAAGGGAGGCAAGGGGGCCAGCAAGTGTGGCGACCCCGACCCCAAGACAGGGCTGCCCCCCACGGGCCGCGGGGGGTCGGTTTACGTCCAGCCCGACCCCAAGGTGTTGACCCTCGACGGGGTCGCGGAGAAGCTCTCGGTGGCCGCCAGGGATGCACGGCCACCGGCGGGGGCGGGCGAGCAGGCGACAGACGGCCAGGACCTGGTCATCCCGGTGCCACCGGGCACCGAGGTGTTCAACGCCACATCCCGGGACTGCACCAGGGCTTGCGCCAACCTTGCCGGGCTGGCACGCAAGCGGTGCGGGCGGAGCTGCTCGCCCGACTCCGGGGTGCAGATCTCCCCTGATCCCTCGGGGCGTGTGCTGGTGGCGGTGGGAGGGCGCT
Organism: Myxococcota bacterium; assembly: GCA_024276595.1. Lineage (GTDB taxonomy): Bacteria > Myxococcota_A > Polyangia > HGW-17 > JAJRWW01 > JAJRWW01. The sequence goes on along the minus strand of JAJRWW010000408.1, from coordinate 4,307 downwards.
GTGGTGGCTTCCCGGGTGAGGCCCACAAGATCGACCTCCGCGCCAGGATCTTCGACACGGCCAAGCGGGCGGAGGCCTTCGTGGCCGCGCTCGGCTACCCCTACGCCCTGGCCGAGGACGCATCCAAGACGTCTCGCAAGACAGTGACCTTCGTGGTGCGCATGCCCCGGGAGGCGGCCCTCCGGCTGCAAAGGAGGCAGACCCGCAGCTCCGTGTACAACATCTCTCCGCGCTTCGAGGTTATCCTCGTCAGATGGCGTCACCTCGAGCGCCAGGGAAGGGACCTGCTCATTACCCGCACCAGCCGCGGCTTCCCCACGAGCTACAGGGTGCAGGTCACCAAGGCCGGGAAGCGGCTTGTGGCCGAGCCCCTGGGAGCCACCCTGACGGTGCCCTCCTCCCGGCTGCGCAAGGCCCAGCTCTCGATGGTCTTGCGGCTGCCTCCGGACACCCTCGTGCTGGAGGAGGGGGTGTCTCCCAGCTCCATGTGGTCCGAGCCCTTCCTGCCCGGGGTGCCCATCTTCTACGCGATGCTCATTGGGATCATCTTGCTGAATCTGCTGGCCATCGTCGCCCATTTCCGAGGCTGAAATGCTGCGCCTGTTCGACACACTGACAAAAAAGAAGCAGAAGCTCCTCACCAGAGAAGATGGCAAGGTGTCCATCTACGTGTGCGGGCCAACGGTGTACGACTACTCCCACCTGGGGCACGCCCGGGTCTACGTGGTCTTCGACACGGTGGTGCGCTACCTCCGGTCCACCGGACGCGAGGTCCGCTACGTTCGCAACTTCACGGACGTGGATGACAAGATCATCGCCAGAGCCCAGGAGCGGGGCATGGACCCCATGGCCCTCGCCAGGGAGTTCATCGAGGCCTTTGCCGAGGACATGGACAGGCTGAACGTCTCCCGGGCGGATGTGGAGCCCCTGGTGAGCGAGCACGTCCCCGAGATCGTGGAGGTCATCGAGAGGATCCAGGAGGCGGGCCTGGCTTATGAGAGTGACGGCACCGTCTTCTTTTCGGTGCGAGGGCACGAGGCCTACGGCAAGCTTTCGGGCCGGAACCTGGACGATCTGCGGAGCGGCGCCAGGGTGGAGGTGGACTCCAGCAAGCGTGACCCCCTGGACTTCGCCCTCTGGAAGGCGGCCAAGCCAGGGGAGCCCTGCTGGCCCAGCCCCTGGGGAGAGGGCAGGCCCGGCTGGCACATCGAGTGCAGCGCCATGTCCACGAAGTACCTGGGGGTGGACTTCGACATCCACGGGGGCGGAATGGACCTGATCTTTCCGCACCACGAGAACGAGATCGCCCAGTCCGAGGCGGCCTTTGGCACCGCCTTCGCCAGGTACTGGATGCACAACGGCTTCGTCAACCTCAACGCGGAGAAGATGTCCAAGTCCACGGGCAACTTCTTCACCCTGCGGGAGCTCTTTGCAAAGGTGGAGCCAGAGGCCATTCGGCTCTTTCTGCTCTCTGTGCAGTACCGCCACCCGATCAACTTCACCGTGGAGGATCACGGCGAGGAGGGAGCCCGGTTCCCGGACCTGGAGGAGGCCCAGGTCCGCACGGACTACTTCTACGAGACCCTGTGCAAGCTGGAGGAGCTGCTCGCGCCCATGAAGCCGCCTGGGGAGGGCGATGTGCTCCCGGAGCTGCTGGCAGCCCGCCAGAGCTTCTCAGAGGCCATGGACGACGACTTCAACACGGCGGCCGCTCTGGCTCCCACGGGGGAGCTGTTTCGTCTCGCCAACCGCCTCATGGAGGAGCCCACCTTCGCTCCCAAGAAGCTGCGCCGTCGCACCCTTTGGCGCCTGCGGCATGAGCTCACCGCGGTTGGAGATGTCCTGGGTCTGTGGCAGGAGCCCGCCGCCGACTACCTCTCTCGCAGGCTGGAGGTGGCCGCAAGGTGCAGGGGCGTGGATCCGGCCTGGGTGGAGGAGCGCATCGCCGCCCGTGCAGCGGCGCGGGCGGCCAGGGACTTCTCCACGGCCGACGCCATCCGTCAGGAGCTGGCGGAGCGGGGCGTCGAGCTCATGGACTCGGCGCAGACCACCCGCTGGAGGTTTGCCTAGGGGAGCCAGTGGTAGGCTACTCCTCGGTCATGTCCTCTGAGAGGTAGGCGAGGATCACCTCGTCCAGGGACTTCTCCGAGATCAGCTCCGAGCCGAAGATGGAGTCGGGCACATTCTTGGCATCCTTGGGGTTGGCGGTGAAGACCGGCTCGGGGGGCGGAGCCTGGCCCTGGGCAGGCTGCCGGCCGGCCGTCTGCCCGCGGGCCGGAGGTCGGGCCGGCTGCTGGCCGGAGGACCGGCGCTGGGTCTCCGCAGGGGGGCCGGTGGGCGCGGCGGGAGGCTGCTGCTCCCCTACGATGACCATGGGCATGGCCACCACCACTCCAGAGGCCTGCGCCGCGCGCTGCGCCTGCTGCCGGCGCTCAGGTGGGGCCGCTGCCTGCTGATCCTGGCCAGCGGTCGGGGCCGGGGGCTGCCAGGGCGCGCCCGAGGAGGCCCTGGCGGCCCGGCTCTCTGGCGCAGGTGTTGGATCTGCGGCCCTCCTCGCCCTGTCCCTCTTGGGGGGTGGGGGCAGCGTGGCCATGGGAAGGTCCTCCGCCTCCTCCGCCTCCAGCACGCCAAAAAAGTCGACTATCTTGTCGTCGAACAGGCCCTTGATGAGCCCCTTCATCATGTCCTTGTGCTGGTTCTGCATCCGGGCGCGGAGCTGGTCCTCCCAGTAATCCGCGTCCACGATCTCGGAGTAGTCCGAGCGGAGCGTGCTCAAGATGGTTCCATCGTGGAACAGGTGCGTAAAGATGTGCGGGTTGTCCCTACCGGAGTCCTCGGTCTGCACGTGGTAGACCCGGTTTTTGTACTTGAGATTGTGGTTGTACCCGCTGAGGGGCGATTTTTGGGCGGCCATGGGCCGTATCATCTCGAATTATTTTGACTTTACATCCTAGCACGATTGTCGGTCGAGGGCAATTGCTTGATCGTGTGACGGGCGCCTTTGCACGAGCGGCTCCAGGGCGCCTGGAGCCCTTGGGCGCTCTGGCGGGAGATCCTGCAAGGTGGAGGCTGGCCAGGTCTTTGCTCCGGGGCGATTTCCGGTTAGCTTGTGGCGGGCCATGTCAGGACTTGATTCCAGCCGGGATGTGGTTGAGCTGGCCACCGATCCCGCCCTCGTCATCGCCGAGGTGGCGGCCACCGGCCGCGGCGCCAGGGAGGTGAGCGCCTCCTCGGTGGACCGGCTCGCCCGCGCTCCCGGGGGCAGCCTGCGGCGGGCGCTGGAGGCCGTGCTCATGGAGGCGGATCCTGCCCAGGGACTGATCCGCCTCCAGGCGGCGGGGGTGCTCGCGGTGGTCTTGCCAGAGCTGGAGCGCACAGTGGCCCTGTCGGCGGAGGCGGACAACCGCCACAAGGACGTGTGGGCGCACACCGTGAAGGTGGTGACCCAGTCCCCCGCACGCCCCACGGTTCGCTGGGCGGCGCTGCTGCACGACATCGGCAAGGCTCACACCCGGCGCTTTCGACCGGACGGCACCGTGACCTTCCAGGGCCACGCAGAGCTGGGCGCGGCCCTTTTTTGGTCGGACATCGCGCCCCGGTTGGCGCTCGTTGGCGAGGAGGCGCGGGCCATCTTCGCGCTCATTGCCAACCACCAGCGTCCCTCTGGTTACGGGCCCGGGTGGGGAGACTCGGCGGTGAGGAGGCTGGGCCGGGACCTGGGCCCGTGGCTGGGAGATCTGCTGGATCTCAGCCGCGCGGACGTGACATCTCGGATCCCCGGTCGGAGGGAGGAGGCCCTGCGCCTCATCGACGAGCTGGCGGCTCGACACGAGGCGCTCGCCGCAGAGGATGCGCGGCCACCCGCTCTGCCCGCGGGGCTGGGTCACGCCATCATGGAGCGCTTTGGGCTGGCTCCCGGGCGGGAGGTGGGGCGCCTTCGCGGCTTGCTGGTGGAGGCGGTACAGCGGGGAGATCTTCGGCCCGGCCTGGGCGCGGAGCAGTACCTGGCCCACCTGGAGCGGCTTCTGTCACCCGGCGGTGGAGAGGGCTAGGAGGCCCCCCCGAGGGCAAAAAAGAGGATCGTCCCCAGGAGCAGCGCTCCGGCCACAACCCCGGCGATGATGTACGGGGTCCTGCTCTTTGGGGGCACTGCGTAGTAGGTGCCAGTGGAGAGCCTGGCGTTGATGACCTTTCCCTGTGGGGCCTCGTGGGAGCCCCCGGGGGGCTCGGCCTCCATGGCCTCCATCTCCAGCGCGTCGTCCGACTCCTCCTGTAGATCCGCCTGGGCGTGCAGGTCCTCCACGGAA
>JAJRWW010000407.1 GCA_024276595.1 Myxococcota bacterium | reverse complement strand
GATTGAGATCTGCTGCAACCGTTGGAACCTGCCCCTTCCATTATATGAACGCCTCATCCCGCTCTTGCACGCCCGCTCCCTCAGGCGGGCGACCCTGCTGAAGACCAACCAGATCTCCGGAGGAGCCACCGCCCTGGCCGCCGCCAGGCTCCACAAAAAGCCCCTGATCGCACGCTGTGGCTACATGTGGTCCGACTTCCAGCGGCGGCGTCACGGCCCATCGGCCTACCCCACGCGCAGGAGCCTCGCCACCGAGTGGCAGGTGTTCGGTGCATCCGAGGCCGTGGTGGTCACCACCGAGACAATGGCTGCCAGCCTCCTGGAGCGCCAGCCCTGGCTAGCGAGTCGCGTGTACGTGCTGCCCAACTACGTGGACACGGAGCTCTTTTGTCCGTCTGGAGGGGAGGCCCCCCGTCCCCGGCATTTGTGCTTCGTGGGTCGGCTGGATCAGCACCAAAAAAACCTGGGCGCACTGCTGGAGGCGGTGCGCGAGCTGGACGTGACCCTGGACGTGGTGGGCGACGGCGATCTGCGGCCCGAGCTGGCCTCTGAGGCGGCGACAAACCCCCGGCTGCGCCTGCTGGGCCGTGTCCCCCACCAGGAGCTGCCCGCGCTCCTGCGCCGGGCGGCTCTTTTCGTGATGCCCTACCGCTACGAGGGCCACCCCAAGGCCCTCATCGAGGCCATGGCCTGCGGCACGCCGGTCCTGGCCGCGAACGTGGAGGGGATCCGCGAGATCATCAGGGAGGGGGAGAACGGCGCCCTCTGCTCGCCGGACGCCGCATCCCTGCGGTCTGGAATCCTCCGGGTCCTGGCCGACCCAAACCTCCTCCGGCGCATTGGCCGGGGGGGACGTGCACACGCCCTGCGCCACTACAGCATGGACGCCATCTTGGAGCGGGAGCTGGGGCTGTATCGATCCGTCATGGGAAGGGGGCGTTATGACCCATAGCTCTCCCGAGGTCAGCGTGGTCATGGCTGTGCACAACGGCGAGGCTCACCTGCGGGCGGCCCTGGACAGCGTGCTCGGCCAGACCGCGGCCGCCCTGGAGCTGGTGGTGGTGGACGACGGGTCCGACGATGGCACCCCTGAGATCCTGGCCCGGGCCGCCCAGAGGGACCCCCGGATGGCTCTGGTCACCAACGAGAAAAACCTGGGGCTCACCGCGTCGCTCAACCGAGGCATCCGCACCGCCAGGGCACCCATCATCGCCAGGCAGGACGCGGACGATCTCTCCGACGTCGACCGCCTCTCCAGCCAGCTCTCCTTCCTGAGGGCGCGGCCAGAGGTGGGGCTCCTGGGAACCGCCTACCGGGAGGTGGACTCGGAGGGGCGGACCCTTGTCACTCGCTCTCCCCCCACCACCGACACCCAGATCCGAGCCCAGATGCTCTTTCACAACGCCCTGTGCCACTCCTCGGTGGTGGTGCGTCGCAGGGTGCTGGAGGCCGCTGCCCTGGGCCCAGGCATCTACTACGACGAGTCGCTGCCCTTTGGCCAGGACGCAGACCTCTGGGGGCGCCTGCTGCACCACACCCAGGCGGCCAACCTCTGTCGCCCGCTGGTGTCGCTGCGCAAGCACCCCGCCTCCATCTCCGCGCTCCACGGTCCGGACCAGCAGCGTGTCGCCACGGCGGTGGCCCTGCGCCAGGTGCGAGAGCTGGCTCCGGAGCTGAGCATCTCGGAGGAGGACATGGTGCGGCTCAGGGCCTGGTATGCGGGCCTGGATCCGGCTGCCGAGCCATCGGGCATGGCCCTCTGCGGCCGCTACTTCGACCTGCTGGATCTCCTGGCCCGTCGCCCCGGCTCGGACCACCTGGCCCTGGCCAGGCAGCGTCGCCACCACGTGGAGGCCCTCCTTCGGAGCGCCAACCTCTCGCAGCTCGCCGGGCTGCTTCGGAGCGGGGTGCTTGCCCGCATGATCCTCGGCGATCCGGCGGTCACCTTGAGGGTGGGGCTGGGCAGGTTGCGCCGAAGGGCGGCGTCGGGGCTTCGACGGCGGAGGGCGCTGCCATGAGCTCCCCGGCCAGAGGCGAGGCCCCGCTCTTTTCCGTGGTGGTGTGTACCTACAACCGCTCCCGGCTCATGGAGAGGGCGGTGCGGAGCCTCGTCGGCCAGGCGCTGGATCCGGGTCTGTTCGAGATCCTGGTCGTGGACAACCGCTCCACGGACGACACAGGGGCCCGGTGCCGCCGCCTGGCCGCTGGCTCACCCAACCTGCGGTGCTGCTTCGAGGAGCGCCAGGGCCTGTCCCACGCCAGAAACCGCGGCTGGCGCGAGGCAAGGGGAGAGTACGTGGGATACCTGGACGACGACGCCGAGGCCCCCGCCGACTGGCTCACGGTGGCGGCCGAGGTGGCTGGCCGGCACCATCCCGTCGCCTTTGGCGGGCCCTACTACCCGCGGTACGAGAGCCCCAGGCCCCCGTGGTTCAAGGATTCCTACGAGTCCCGGGAGCCGGCCTCTGCGGCCGGTCCCCTCCCACCGACCCAGGACCTCAGCGGGGGCAACATGTTCTGGCGCAGGGACGCACTGGAGCGGCTGGGCGGCTTCGATCCGCGGCTCGGGATGGCCGGTGACTCCTTGGGCTATGGGGAGGAGACAGACCTTCAGACGCGCCTCAGGCGCAGCGACCCGGAGGCGCTGCTTTTCTACGAGCCGCTACTGAGGGTCCTGCACCTGGCCCGGCGGGAGAAGCTGAGCCTGCTGTGGCGCGCCCGGAGGATCTTTGCCAACGGTCGCGCGCGCGCCCTCTGCGCTCCGGGGCCCGAGCCCCTCACCCCTGCCCTCGCGGCCGAGCTGGCCATGGCCCTGGCCAGGCTGGCGGGCCAGCTCACGGTCCGCACCCTGGCCCGGGACCGTGGACGCTACCCGGCCTGGCAGAACTATGTATACGAGGTGGCTCTGGGCCACCTGAGGGAGGTGGGGAGGATCGTGGCCCTCATGGAGAGAGGTGGTCAGAGGAGCAGCATTCGCCGGTAGGCGCGAAGCAGCCGTCGCGCCTGGCTCTCCCAGCACACCTCCCGGAGCATGAGGCGGCTGGCGACGCTGGCGGCGCGAGCGCGGTTGGAGTCGCCCAGGAGGCGGCGTGCCGCGGAGGCAAAGGAGCGGGGATCCCCCGGCCGGAAGAGCTCGGCCAGGTCGTGGCTGTCGGTGAAGTGGCGTAGCCCCGCCAGGTCGGCGCCGATCACTGGCAGCCCGGCGGCGGCATACTCCGACAGCTTGTTGGGAGCGCAGTATATGTTGTTTCGGCAGGTGGGCAGGTAGGTCACGACCCCGGCGTCGGCGGCCGCGGCCCAGGCCACCACGTCATTGGGGGCCACCGGAGGCCAGTGGTGCACCCGGTCTTCCAGCTCCCGGGCTCGAGCCCGGGCGGCCAGCTCTCCGCCGAGCCGACCGGCACCCATTATCGCCAGGCCGTACTCCGGCGGTAGGAGGGCCAGGCCATGGATCAGCGCCTCCAGGCCCCGCCCGGGGTGGAGCCCCCCCTGGTACAGGATCAGGTGACGAGCGGTGATGAGCTCCCTGGCTCGTAGCGCATCCGGGTGGGGGACATCCACCGCCTCCGACTGGCGAGCGGCGTTGATGATGGTGATCGGGAGCCGAGGTGCGCCGTAGTCGCGGTGCATGATGCTCGCCCGAAGCTCGCTCGCGGCAATGATCAGATCCACCCGAGCCATGGCGTGGCGCTCGTAGCCGCGCAGCAGGACCGCCCTCCAGGGGGCGATGCCCACCCGCTCCGTAAAGAGCTCATGGGAGTCGTAGACCACCCGGGGTCGAGAGGTGAGCCAGGGCCCACCTGTACCTTGGCATGACCGGCGCCCAGAGGCCCCCACCGCAGCCGCTGCCCTCAGCCCTGCCCAGAGGGTCTGCAGGTCGTGGCAGTGGTAAACGTGCGCCCGCAGCGCAGCGGCCCTGCGGGCCAGCTCGAGCTGGAAGCGCAGCTCGTGTCCCAGGTTTTGGGCCAGCCGCAGGGGGGGCCAGGCCACCTCGCTCCTTGACATGGGGGCGAGGAGCCGAACCCGGTCGGCTGCCCCGACGGCCCAGGAGGAGCCCTGGGCCATGTTGGCTGGGGCCGAGGGGGCAGGAGTGGTCGCGGCGCGGCTCTCGGCCTCCTGCTCCAGCCCCATGCCCAGGATATCCACCCTCGCCCCGGCCCCACGCAGGCACTGGGCCTCCTTCAGGACGCGGGCGTCGTGGCGCACATCGTTTAGCACCAGCATGCAGACCCTGAGGCCTGCCAGGGGAGCAAAGACCCCGGGCCCTGCCAGGGGAGCGACTGGAGGCCGAGCCTCGCCGGAGGTGGTGGTCCGAGGTGGGTCCTTGTCCATGGAAGCTGCCGCCTTCAGCCGCCAGCACCGTTATGCCCGGCCTGTGCAAATGTGTCGGGTCCGCCTGGCCTGTGCAAATGTGTCGGGTCCGCTGGAGCAAGTCAACACCGCTTTCGCCCGAGCAAGAAAAGCAGTGACAGGCCCGAGGCTGGTCGACTACCCTCTAAGGTATTCTGGCCGGGCGCCGGGCAGGTTGGCCCGGGCACCCCACCCCACCAAGAGCGAGAAGATGCGCCTGCTCGTAGCAACCTTGGCGACCAACGAGAACGAGCTGGATGCCTGTGTCGCGGCCATCAGGCGACAGACCCACCAGGACTTCGAGCATATTCTCATCGAGAACCTCCCCAAGCGAGAGGCCCACGAGAAGCTCTTTCGCACCTTCATGCGCCGCCGGGGAGACGTGGACCTGCTGGTCAAGGTGGATGCGGACATGGTCATCCGCTCCCCCAGGCTCCTGGAGCGAGTGGATGAGCGGTTTCGCCAGGACGACGGGCTGGAGGTCCTGAGCATAGGCGTCCAGGACTTCTTTACCGACCGGCTGGTCTCCGGGCTCAATGTCTACCGCAACACCGTCCGCTGGACCCCCACGGGAGACCAGGTGTTCACGGACCAGTTCCCGGCGCTCTTGGGCAGGGCGCGCTTCGACTACACGCACCTGGCCCCGGCCGCGGATCATTGCCCGGACCCCCACCCGCGACAGGCCTTCCACTTCGGCGTGCACCGCGGCGTAAAGGCCCAGGTGGCCTTGCGCCGGGGGATGATCGACGACTACTACGCTCGCTTTATGGACATAGATCGCACGTGGCGACACTACCTTCGATGTGGAGACTCTCGCCTCGCTCTCGCGGTGCTCGGCGGCGAGCTGGCCCTTGCCGGCCATTTCGTTGAAGACCAGCTCGACTACGGCAACCCGCAGGTGGAGGCCGTGCTGGGCGCCCACAAGGAGCGGAGCAGGGAGGAGCTCGAGGCGGCCATACGCCGGGTGCGGGGGCTCGCCTGGGGTCTTCTGCCGGGCCGCCTGCGCATGGAGGCTTTGCGCGGAGACCTGCCCTCCCTGCCGCTGCGCTGGTTGGTGCCCCTGAGCTGGAGAGATCGCCTCCGGGCAATCTCCCGCCGAGCGAGGTCGCGCAAGTGAGGATCGCCTTTGTGGGCAACCCGGCCCTGGTGCACATCAAGCGCTGGGTTCGCGAGTTTGTTGCCAGGGGCCACACCTGCCAGCTCTATGCTCCAGATGGAGCCGACGTGGCCGCCATGGTCGCCATGGACGCCATTCCAATCGGCGTGGCGGGCAGGGAGGGCCCGGCCTCCACCGCCCGTCGAGTGCTGGACCTCAGAGCTCACCTGGCGCGGTTTTCCCCAGATGTGCTGCACGCCCACTACGCGCTGGACTACGGCACATGGGCAGCCCTCAGCGGCTTTAGACCCCTCGTGATAACCTGCATGGGCTCGGACCTGCTGGTGGCTCCGGGCCTCTCCATCAAGTCGAGGCTCAAGGTAGGCCTGGCCCTGCGCGCCGCGACCCTGGTGACCGTCAACGCGGGCCACCTGGGCTCGGCCGCTGTCCGCCTGGGCGCCTCTTCCGAGCGAGTGGTGCGGGTGGTGCAGGGGGTGGATCCGGATCTCTTTCGACCGCCCTCCGAGGCCCGATCCTCGGGTCCGAGGGTGATCCTCTCTACCCGGCACTTTCACCCCATCTATCGCCTCCACGACCTGCTCGGGGCGGCCGCCCGCCTCGCCAGCCAGGGCGTCGAGTTTCGCCTGCACCTGGCAGGGGAAGGACCAGAGGAGGCCCGCCTCAAGGCCATGTGCAGACGCCTCCACCTGGAGGAGATGGTCACGTTTCTGGGCGTGCTGGATGGGGACAGGGCCCTCGCGGATGCCTATGGAGGTAGCGACATCTACGTCTCGGTGTCCGCGAGCGACGGCGCATCGGTGGCTCTGCTGGAGGCAATGGCTTGCGGTCTCCCGGTGGTCGCATCGGACATCCCCGCGAGCAGGGAGTGGCTCGCCCCGGGCTCGGGGAACATCCTGGTGCGCGTGGGAGACGAGGCGCAGATCGCCGATGGTATCGCGAGAATGCTGGCCCGGTCTCGGCTGCGCACGAGGGCTGGTGAACGAAACAGGCGTCTCGTCCTGCGCAGGGCGAGCTGGTCCGCCGAGATGGACCGAATGGAGGCTCTCTACAGAGAGCTCGCCGCAGGCAGGAGCTGATGCTCCGGACCACGCCAGGTCGTCGTGGGCCCGAGGGAGGTGGCCAGCTCAGAGGTGGTCGTGGTCGCCGCCGCACTCACCCCCGCCGTGGCAGGTCTGCGCGGGGCCGAAGGTGCGCGCCCGACCCTGGGCGATGAGCATGACCGCGTCCTCCACAGTGGCCGCGCCTTCGTTGAAAAAGACCGTGATGCCCACCTGTCCGAAGCCCGCAAGGGGCCGCATTCCCATGCCTCCTGCCACCATGGACTCCACCCCGTGGCTTTTTAGCAGCATGACGGGCGCCATGCACCCCCCGTGCTCGTGCCCTCCATTGGGGAGCACCCGGACGTCCTGAATCTGACCGGCGTCCAGGCTCACCAGGGTGAAGGCATCGCAATGACCAAAATGGCCAGCCACCCTGGCTCCAAGCCCGCCGGGTGCATCGCTGGGAACTGCTACCAACATGATGACATTTCTCCTTTGGTTTCGCGCAGCTCGATAGAAAGCCGAGCACAATGTCCTAAGTCAATATGGGACTTACCTCCTGGGGGTCAATACGTCAAGCGCTTTTGGACACGAGGTTGGATCCAGCTCGGATTTGGCCATGGGGGCCAGGGCGGTGGTGGCACAGCGCTTGCTACAGACAAACCTGGAATCCTTGACTGGTAGTGAGATGGCTGAGCAACAGGAGGTATTGTGCAATGAGACGAGCTATTGTTCCTGCAATGATGCTTTTGCTGATGGTGGGCCAGGGCGCATGTAGGGATGGAATCGTTCCTATTGGCTCAAAAGGGGGCGCGTGCAAGGCAGACGGGACCTGCGACGAGGGGCTCATCTGTGTGTCCGACCGGTGCGTGGAGCCGGAAACATGTACGCCGGAAGCCGAGAGGCCGTGCCAATGTGCGGGTGAGCTGGAGGGCACGGCCACCTGCGACGCTTCCGGAGCATGGGGGCCCTGCGAGTGCGGCCGCTGTGGCGATGGAGTCGTTGACGCCGGGGAGGAGTGCGACGCGGGCGAAGAGAACTCCGACACGGAGCCGGACGCCTGCCGGACAGACTGCCAGGAGCCACGATGTGGTGACGGGGTGGTGGACGCGGACGATGCCTGCGATGATGGCAACAACGTTGACGGCGACGGGTGTGCAGCCAACTGTGTTGTCGAGGTGTGCGGTGACGGAGTGATCCAGGGAGGAGAGGTGTGCGATGGCGCGGCCAGCGCCGGGCTCACCTGCGCCGACTTTGGGTTCGAGTCAGGCACCCTCGCCTGCGCCACGGACTGTGGGCCTGTCCTGGCGGGCTGCCACACCTGTGGAAACGGCGTGTGTGAGGCCTCGGAGAACCCGTCCAACTGCTCATCTGACTGTCCTCCCACGCAGAAGGTGGACGTGCTGTTTGTCATAGACAACTCCGTGTCCATGGCCGAAGAGCAGGCACAGGTTCGAGCGCAGATAGGCAGCTTTGTTACGGGGCTGCGTGATCCAGTGCTCGGGCTGCCCGACCTGCACATCGGGGTCACATCCACGGACCTGGGCACCGGGTCCTTTGGCAGCGCAACGTTCTGCAGCAGCAACGGTGGAGACGCTGGTCACCTGCTCACCGGGACATGCACCAACCCGGTGGGGGCACCGTACATCGTAGATCTGGCGCCAGCGGGCTGCACGGTGCAGCAAGACGGCGGGGGCCAGTGCACCGGGCACGACTGCACGGCTGCCAACTGCGCGGAGGGCTCCCTGCAGGTGGACGCGGCCACCGGGTGCCCCCGCTGCCGGAACTACGACGGACAGGACATGGAGGCGGTCTTCTCCTGCATCGCCGACCTGGGCGTGGATGGGTGTGGCTTTGAGCAGCCCATGGAGGCCATGCGTCTCGCCCTTGACCCCAGCACGACGGCCAATGCCGGGTTCCTGAGATCTGACGCCATCCTCGGCGTGTTCTTCCTGACCGACGAGGACGACTGCTCTGCTTCGAGCGAGCAGCTCTTCGACCCGTCCGACACCGAGATAGACTCGCCCCTGGGTCCGCTCACCAGCTATCGGTGCTTCGAGTTCGGCGTCACCTGCGATGTGAACAGCCGAACCCAGACGGGAGAGCGGCACAACTGCATGCCACGCACGGACGCGGGAGCGCTGCTGCACTATGTGGGCGACTACGTCACGTTCCTGGGCGGGCTCCGGGACCCGGGCCACATAGTGGTGGCGGCGGCGGCCGGGCCGGTGCTGAACCACACGGCCATCATCGACCAGAACGAATACATGTGGCCTGAGCTGCAGCCGAGCTGCACCAGCGGTGCGAACAGGGGCGTACCGGGCATCCGGCTGCTGGCGCTCGTGGAGCAGTTCGTGGATCCAATGGACCTGCCCTGGGCCTTCGCCCCCATCTGCTCCCTCGACTATGCCAACACCTTGACGTCCTTTGCCCAGGAGATCCGCAGCCGCATGTAGTTGCCTGACAATCTCGGGGGTCTGAAAGACCCTGGTGGGTTGCCGCAGGGAGCCCCCAAAGGGGGGGGGTTCTTGACAGCTCTTCTGAGCAGGTCGTACTGTCGGGTCATGTCTGAAACGCACGGGCGCGAGCCGCTCACGTACAGGGACGCCGGGGTGGACATCGACGCGGGCAACGAGCTGGTTTCCCGCATCGGCGCTCTGGTCCGCTCCACCCCTCGCACCGGGGTTTTGTCGGATCTCGGCGGGTTTGGGGGACTTTTTGGGCTGCCAGGGGGGCTCCAGGACCCGGTGCTGGTCTCTGGTACCGATGGGGTGGGGACCAAGCTGAAGATCGCCTTCGCCATGGGTGTGCACAACACCGTGGGGGTGGACCTGGTCGCCATGTGCGTCAACGACATTATCACCACCGGGGCTCGCCCCCTCTTTTTCCTGGACTACTTCGCCGCAGGAGCCCTCTCCGTTGCCCAGGCCGAGAGCGTGATCTCTGGCATCGCCAGGGGCTGTCGCCAGGCCGGCTGCGCCCTGCTGGGCGGCGAGACAGCGGAGCTCCCCGGCTTCTACGACGAGGGGGAGTACGACCTGGCGGGGTTTTCGGTGGGCGTGGTCGAGCGCGTCCGGATCATCACTGGAGCCCACATCGCCCCAGGGGACCGGGTGCTGGGCCTGGCAGCCTCTGGGCTCCACTCCAACGGCTTCTCCCTGGCGCGAAAGGCGCTGCTGGAGGTGCAGGGTCACGACCTGGCCTCCTCTCCGGAGCCCCTGAGCGGCACCCTCGGCGAGATCCTGCTGGAGCCCACGCGAATCTACGCCGAGGCCCTGGCCGCTCTCGGCTCCAAGGTGCACATCAAGGGGCTGGCGCACATTACCGGAGGAGGCCTGGTGGAGAACCCGCCGCGCATCCTGAGGCCCGGCCTGAGCATGGAGCTGCACACCGACTCCTGGGAGGTCCCGCCGATCTTCCAGCTCATTGCTGCCGCAGGGGTGGAGGTTGACGAGATGCGTCGCACATTCAACATGGGGGTGGGCATGGTGGTCGTGGTGGCCCCCGAGGACCTGGACAGTGCCCTGGCCTACCTGGAGGAGCTAGGGGAGACCGCCTGGGAAATGGGCGAGGTGGTGAAGACAGCGGGCACGGCGCCGGCAGTACGCTTCGTATGATGACCTGGGAGAAGCTGTTCGACCGGCTCCACCACGGCTCCTCCTCCGATTCGCTGGCACTGGCTCGACGGCTGGGTGCCAGGTCGGTCGCTCCCGCCGTGGGCGTCTCCGCCTGCCTGGTGGGGGTTCGCTGCCGCTACGATGGAGGGTTGCGGGAGGTCCCAGGGCTGGTGCGGGCGCTCCACGGCCATGAGATCATACCCCTTTGCCCCGAGGTCCTTGCCGGGCTGGGTGTTCCCAGGCCGACCATGGTCTTTGTGGGTGGCGATGGGGAGGCCGCCCTGGATGGTAGGGCGAGGCTGGTGGACGAGGACGGGCAGGACCGCACCATGGACCTGGCATTGGGGGCGGGGAGGGCGCTGAGGCTGGCCCTGGAGGCGGCCTGCGAGAGCCTCGTGCTCAAGGCGCGCAGCCCCTCCTGTGGGGTGCGATGGGTGCACACCCGGGAGGGCCTGGTGGCCGGGCGAGGGATGTTCACGGGGTTGGCGCTGCGGGCTGGGCTGGAGGCGCGCACGGATGAGGAGCTACTGCCCAGGAGCTGAGCCCCAGGGCCTGGCGCACCAAGACTGTGGCCTGGAGGCGTCGCTCCGAGAAAAGGTGGATGAAGGTGAAATACGAGGGGCGCCGGGCCCAGGAGGGCCCGGAGGTGGGTGTTCAGGAGACTACTTGAAGCAGTCCTTGTAGGTCGGAACCTTGCCGGCGGTCTTGCGCAGGGTGTCCTCGGCCATCTTGCAGGTCTTGCCCAGGCTGGCCTTGGCCGGACCGGAGGCCATCTTCTTCCAGGCCTCGATGGACTTGTCGAAGGCGGACTTGGCGGGTCCACGGGCAGCCGCGGGCAGCTTGCTCAGGTAGCACTTCATGATCTTGATGTAGCCGTCGCACTCCTTGATGCCCAGGCTGACGTCGCCTCCGCCCATGGCGTCCATGGCGGGCTCCATCTTGTCCATGGCGTCCATGGCGGGCTCCATCTTGTCCATGGCGTCCATGGCGGGCTCCATCTTGTCCATGGAGTCCATGGCTGCCGGCATTCCCTGGTCATCTCCGCCACTCTTCTCTGCAGGCTTCTTCTTGCAGCCGGCAAAGACCAGCCCCAGAGCGGCGATCACGGCAAACAGAGTCACTGCACGCTTCATTGAATCTTCCTCCCGGTACGTTGCGTACTCTCTTCAACCTTCGCTGGCCAATCCAGCGCGTTCCAGTCAGTCGCCAAGCCATCCCCCCGGCACAAATACCGAAGGAACCGACGACTGGGTGAATTTGAGGGGGTACTGTAAAGCGTGAATCCCGTGGATGTCAAGTGCGGAGACAAAGAGACAGAAGCTGCGCCTCCCGTCGCTGCCCCACTTGACCTGGAGGTGTGCAGAGGATAAGAGGTTTTGTCATCCACTGGTCGAGGTGCAGAGCATGCGACACAAGTCCCACACTTTGTTAGCCGTAGTCTTTTTGGTGCTGTCGGGCGCTTCCTGCGAGCCATCCGGGTCAAGAGCTCCTACCCAGCGACGCCCCAGGGGAGCTCTGGCGAGCAGGCCCATGGCCAGCACGGTGGCAAAGGGTCACCTGGGCAAGCCCTTCGATGTGAAGGAGGTTACTGACCTGGACGCGCTGCTGGCCAAGCCGAGGGCCTTTGAGGGCAAGAAGGTCCATGTGAAGGGCGTGGTCGTGCAGCATTGCCACCACCGGCGCGCCTGGTTCGCCCTGGCCAGGAGCCCCAAGGCCAGGCGCTTTTTGCGGATCTGGACCAGGCACGAGTTCCTGGTGCCCGCGGGCGTTCGCCACGGTGTGACAAGGGCCGAGGCCGAGGGGGTGGTGGAGATCCAGACTGTGCCCGAGGCCCGCGCCAGGCACTACGCCAGGGAGCACGGCTTCTTCGGCGGCGACCCGGCCAAGATAAGCGGCCCGCAGTACCTGCCCACGATAAAGGTCACTGGCGCTCGGTTCGAGCTGTAGTCGTGGGCCGGCCGAGCTGAGCCCTTTGGAGGTCGCCCTCCCCCTACTTGACGTTGATGCGATGGAGGTTGGTCCCGCCTGCGTATCCGTAAGAGACGTGCTTGTCGAAGCCGTAGACGATGAGCCCAAAGGTCTCGTTGGCGGTGGCCAGGTGGTAGCCGTCGTTTTGAATGTTGGGGTCGATGTTGTCCGGGGGTGGCAGCCCCGGGATGATGAGCGGGAAGCCTAGCTGGCACCGGTGCACCTGCATGGATGTCCGGATGTCCGGGTAGGAGCTGCACTGGGCCCGGCTGGTCGTGCACTCGGCTCCCAGGTCCAGGTAGTCCAGCAGCACCGGGTTGTCCTCGGCCGCGATGATGACCACAAAGTCGAAGGCGTACTTGTCCGGGGTCAAGAACACGTAGCTGGAACGCCACTGCTCCACCGGGGGCAACAAGATGAAAGATGGGTCCCCTCCCGGCAGGTCGTTGGAGATGCCCGTGGTCGCCTGGCCTCCCACGAACTGGCCCACGAAGATGGGTCTGGAGGCCCGTATGGTGAAGTCGCACTCCGAGGGCAGGGTGATGTGCTCTCCAGCGCCCAGGAGGATCCGGTCGTTGGGCGGGGGCAGGGAGGTGACCACCTCGGTGTCGGCCTCGGTGGCCAGAATGCGCACCCAGTCCACCTCATCCACAATGGAGACATCGCCGCCCGCCTAGGACACGGCTGGAGTGCGGCCAGGCATGGTGGCGACCACGAAGCTGGTGCCCGCCGACTGTACCGGGTAGAGCTGATGCTCCAGATGGTCGGCGCAGCAGAAGCGGTCCGACAGGTCGTCGAACATGGGCACGTCCGAGGCCTCGGAGCCCGAGAACACCGCCACTGGCTTGTCGGACTCGATGAGGGTGCCCGTGAAGTCGGCACCGAAGTCGCCGGTCTCCAGGTTCAGCACATCGAAAGGACCCAGGGAGACCTGTAGCTCCTCCCCTGCGGCCAGGGCGGGAATGCCGCCACCTCCCACAATGTCCGTGGAGAGCCTGAGGGTCACGTCCGTGCCAGGCTCCGTACCCACGATAGTCAAAAAGGCCCTGAGATTCTTGTGGAAGTTGGTGCGAGGGTCGTTGGTTTCGGCAATGGTCTGTGGCCAGCCCATGACCAGGTACTTTGTGTCCAGGGCAGAGGTGGGCACCAGCAGGGACGCGTCGTTGGAGAAGACCTGCACATTGTCTAGCGGGTTGAACTGGTAGGCAATGATGGGAACAGAGGAGGAGACGCGGTAGGCGTGGGATGAGATGGCCGTGTGGGTGCCCTGGTCAAAAGATCCCTCAGGGGATCCGTCCACCTCCCTGGAGGGGAGGTTGATGACCACCAGCCCCCTGGGCGGTACCTCCGCCT